>NZ_JBLTJC010000404.1:0-8816 GCF_048158785.1 Streptomyces colwelliae
CTCCCCCAACGTCCCGTTGATCCCGGCCCCGACCCCCGCCTTCTCCGGCGGAATCGCACTCATGATCGCGTGAGCCATCGCCGGATTAGCCACAGCCGCTCCCGCCCCGATCAACAGCAGGCCCACCAAAGTCCCCGCATACCCTCCGGACGCCAGCGACGCGATCGACACCAGCCCCGCCGACATAAACACCATCCCCAGGGCGATGGAAACCGGCGCCCCGAGCCGCTTCGTCCACCTCGCCGCCAGCCCCGAGAAGTTGAGCGCGACGATCGCCAGAGCAAGCGGCGCCGTACGGACACCCGCCTCCAACGGGCCGTAGCCCAGGACGAATTGGAGGTGCTGGGTGAGCAGGAAGAGTGAGCCGGCCATGCCGAAGGTGATGAGGACCACCCCGGTGACCGCGCCCGTGAAGCGGCGGTCGCGGAAGAAGTACAGGTCGAGCATGGGGTAGGGGACGCGGTTCTCCCAGTACGCGAAGGCGGCCAACACCACGATCGCCACCCCGCCGGTGAGCAGCACCCGGCCGGACGTCCAGCCGTGCGCCGGGCCGGAGATGATCGCGTAGACCAGCGCGGCCATGCCGACCGTCGAGAGCAGGGCGCCCAGGAGGTCGGGGCGGTCGCCGCGGGGGTTTTTCGACTCGGGGACGAGGGCCACCGCTGCGACCAGCGCCAGCGCCGCCACCGGGATGTTGATCAGGAAGATCGCGCCCCACCAGAAGTGGTTCAGCATGAAGCCGCCGAGGAGCGGGCCGGTCGCGAAGCCGAGGGCGTTGACGGCGGCCCAGATGCCGATGGCCTTCGGCTGTTCCTCGGGGGCGAAGATCTGCATCACGACGGCGAGGGTGGTCGTGATGAGCAGTGCGCCACCCACGCCCATTCCGGCACGTGCGGCGATCAACTGGCCTGTGGACTGGGCGAGTCCGGCGACCAGCGAGCCCGTGCCGAACAGCACCAGGCCCGCGATCAGCATCTTCTTACGGCCGTAGCGGTCGGCCGCGCTGCCCGCGGTGAGGAGGAGTCCGGACTGCACCAGCGAGTACGCGTTGATCATCCACTGGATGTCCGCGGTGCTCGCGTCGAGTTCGCGGGTGAGCGAGGGGATCGCGACGTTCAGGACGGTGTTGTCGAGCAGCACGGTGAGCTGCGCGAGGCAGATGACTCCGAGCACGATCCAACGCTTGGGATGGCCCTGGAGGGTTTGGGGGCCTGAGGAAGTCGGCATGTTGTACACCGTAGAACAGTCCCTATACGGCGTACAACAGAGATATGGCGGACGCGAAGAGGGGCGGTGACCGGGTGGTCACCGCCCCTGCTCAGTGGAGAACCGTCAGCCGGGTGTCAGCTGCTCGTCTTCTGCGTCAGGTCGTAGAAGGTGGCCGAACCGACCGTCACCTTCTTGTAGTTCTTCTCGACCCACGAGGAGATCTGCGAGGAGCTGCCCGTGCTGCTGCTGCCGCCCATTCCGGTGCTGCCCGAGATGAAGTAGTGGATCTTGCCGTCCGCCACGTACTTCTTGAACTGGGCCAGCGTCGGGGACGGGTCGGTGCCGTTGAAGCCGCCGATCGCCATCACCGGGTCGCCGGTGGAGAGTTGGTAGCTCGCGGCGTTCTGGGAGCCGATGGACGCGGCGACCCAGGTGTACTTGCTCGCGTCCGTCTGGAGGAGCTTCTTGGCCGCCGAGGTGACCGTCGCGCCGTTCAGCAGGCCTCCGACGCCACCGCCGCCCATGCCGCCGTCGCCGCCCGTCTGACCGCCGAAGCCGCCGCCCTGGTTCTGCGTGGTACCGCCGCCACCGGGGGTGGTGCCGGTGCCGCCGCCAGGAGCTGTGCCCGTGCCGCCGCCGGGGAAGCCGCCGCCCTGGTTCTGGGTGGTGCCGCCGTTGCCGCCCTGCTGACCGGGCATGGTGCCCGTGCCGCCGGTGCGGTTGCCGCCGCCGAAGCCGCCTCGGCCGCCGCCGCCCGGACCGCCGCCGCCGCCGCCCATCATGCTCGCGCCGGCCGGACCGGCCGTCGGGATGGAGCCGGTGTGCGCGGAGTTGACCGTGGAGAGGGTGTACGCCGCCGGGCCCGCCAGGCCCGCCACGATGCTCAAGCCGACTGCCGCGAGGGCGAGTTGGCGGCCGATCTTCGCGACGAAGATCAGGCCGAGCGCGCCAGCCAGGGAGCCGAGGAGGACCAGCCACTTCAGCCAGGGCAGGTAGTCGGGGGTGCGGTTGAGGAGGACGTAGCCCCAGACGCCGGCGGCAACTACCGCCGCCGCCAACGTGATTGACGCCCAGATCTCGCCGCGCTTCTCCCACAGGGAACCGGCGCCGATACCGATGACGGCGGCCATGTAGGGGGCCAGCGCGATCGTGTAGTACTGGTGGAAGATGCCGGCCATGTAGCTGAAGACGACCAGGGTCGTCACCAGCGAGCCGCCCCACACGAGCATCGAACTGCGCCTGACCGACGTCCGGTTGAGCTTGCGCGTGGCCACCAGGCCCGCGACGAGGAGGATCAGCGCGGTGGGCAGCAGCCAGGAGATCTGGCTGCCGATCTCGGAGTTGAACATCCGGTCCCAGCCGGTGGCACCCCACTGGCCGGTGCCGGTGCCGCCACCGCCGCCTCCGACACTGCCGGTCTCGTCGCCGCTGAGGCGGCCGAACCCGTTGTAGCCGAAGGTCAGTCCGAGGAAGCTGTTGTCCTGCGAACCGCCGATGTACGGGCGGGAGGACGCAGGCCACAGTTCTACGATCGCGACCCACCAGCCGGCCGCGGCGACCAACGCGCCCGTGGCCAGGCCCAGTTGGGCGAACCTCTTCTTCACGCTCACCGGCGCGCAGACCGCGTAGACGATGGCCAGCGGCGGCAGGATCAGGAAGGCCTGAAGGGTCTTCGCCAGGAACGCGAAGCCGATCGCGACTCCGGCCCACACCAGCCACTTCGTACGGCCGTCCTCCAGGGCCCGGACGACGAGGTAGCAGGCGACCGCCATGAGCAACGCCAGTGCGGCGTCAGGGTTGTTGAAGCGGAACATCAGGGCGGCGACCGGGGTGAGCGCCAGCACGGCGCCCGCGATCAGACCGGCCTGGGGGCTGTGCCGACGCCGTACCGCCGCGTAGACGACCGCGACCGTGCCGACGCCCATGAGGACCTCGGGGACCAGGATCGCCCAGGAGTTGAGGCCGAAGATGCGGACCGAGATCTCCATCGGCCACATGAAGGCCGAGGGCTTGTCGACGGTGATCGCGTTGCCCGCGTCGAGCGAGCCGAACAGGAACGCCTTCCAGCTCTTGCTGCCGGCCTGGACCGCCGCCGAGTAGAAGGAGTTCGAGTAGCCGGACGCGCTCAGGTTGTAGAGGTAGAGCAGCGCCGTCGCCAGCAGCATGCCCCAGAACGCGGGGCGCGCCCAGCGCGGGTCCTCGGGCCGGCCGCGCCACAGGCGGCGGCCGAGCGGCTGCTTCGGCTCGCCGGACTGGGGGGCCAGGGTGTCCGCGGGCGCCACCGGCTCGGCCACGGCCGTATCTCTGCCGGTGTCGCTGTCACCGGTAGGCGGCCCCCAGGACGAGGGGCTGCCTCCTCCCGGGTAGGTCGTCTGATCGGTGTCGGTGGTCATCGGGGATCCCTCGGATCGGTGTCGTGGGGACGCACCGGCTGCAACTGCATCGTCGCGTCCCTCCAGGTGCCGTCCGCGGCTTCACCGGCGCGGAACTGGGTGGTGTTCGGGGAGGTGTCGTACGCGCTCTGCTGCGGTTGACGCTGGGGCAGCGGGGCGTACGAACCGGGGTTCTGCGGGTGGTGCGGTGCCGTCGAATAGGTCGGCGACGAAGGGGTGTTGATGGCTACGACCGTCGACTCCCCGGCGCTGTCGCCGCGGTCCGGGAACACCCAGGCGCGGAAGAGCAGGAAGCGCAGGACGGTCGCGGCGAGGTTGGCAGCCACCAGGACCGCGAGTTCGGTGGAGTGCGCCGGGTCGCTGCTGGCCGCGTTCAGTGCCGCGAGCGAACCACTGGTCAGCGCGAGGCCGATGGCGAAGACGACGAGGCCCTGTGCCTGGTGGCGGACGGCGCCGCCCCGGCCGCGGACCCCGAAGGTCAGTCTGCGGTTGGCGGCGGTGTTGGCGACCGCCGAGACCAGCAGCGCGAGCGCGTTGGCGATCTGTGAGCCGCCGAACTGCCGGAAGGCGCTGTAGAGGACCAGGTAGAAGAGGGTGGAGAGACCGCCGACCACGCAGAACCCGACGAGCTGGCGGGCCAGCCCCTTGGGCACGTCCTGGATGTCGCGGTCGCGCGGGTCGTCACCGAAGGGCCGCGTGACGCGGTCGAGCGGCAGCGAACCGGAGGCCAGGGCCTTGCCCACGCGCCACACTCCCTTCAGGTCCTCGGTCGCCGTCTTGACGATGTGGACGGTCGAGTTCGGGTCGTCGACCCAGTCGACCGGCACCTCGTGGATACGGAGTCCGGCACGCTCGGCCAGCACCAGCATCTCGGTGTCGAAGAACCAGCCGGTGTCCTCGACGAGCGGCAGCAGCGCCTGGGCCACATCACGCCGGATCGCCTTGAATCCGCACTGGGCGTCCGAGAAGCGGGCCTGGAGCGAGCCGCGCAGGATCAGGTTGTAGGTCCGGCTGATGAACTCGCGCTTGGCGCCACGCACGACACGCGACGAGCGGGCCAGCCGGGAACCGATCGCCAGGTCGGAGTGACCCGAGATCAGCGGCGCCACCAGGGGGAGCAGCGCGTTGAGGTCGGTGGAGAGATCCACATCCATGTAGGCGAGGATCGGGGCGTCCGAGGCGGACCAGACGGTGCGCAGTGCTCGACCGCGCCCCTTCTGCTCCAGCCGGAACGATTTGACCTCGGGGATCTCCGACTCCAGCCGCGCGGCCACCTGAGGGGTGGTGTCGATCGACGCGTTGTCCGCGATGGTGATGCGGAACGCGTACGGGAACGTGCGCTTGAGGTGCTCGTGCAGTCTGAGCACACATGGCTGGAGGTCCTTCTCCTCGTTGTAGACGGGGATCACTACGTCCAGGACAGGCGTACCGGCGTCTCCGGCCGGGAGGTGCTCCCGCGCCGGCAGGGTGCCGGGAGAAGAGTCGGTTCGCATGCCCCGACTCTCCTCAAGCGCCCTGTTGCACCCATGTGGTGGCACTGTGCTGTGCCTGTGAGTGCGATTGCCAATTCGTTTCGGGGGCGGGCGTGGGCACAGCCGGTGCAAGGGCGGGCAGATGCACGGTGAACACAGTGCGTCCGGGAACGCTGTCCACGGTGACCGCGCCGCCGTGGGCGGTCGCGACCGCCTGCACGATGGCGAGCCCCAGACCCGTCGATCCCGTGGAGCGGGACCGCGCCGAGTCGCCGCGCGCGAACCGCTCGAAGACATGCGGCAGCAAATCGGGCGGGATGCCCTGGCCGTTGTCCTCGACGTCCACGCACATCCACGGCCCGCGCCGCTGCACGCGTGCGGTGATCGTCGTACCGGGCGGTGTGTGCTTGCGGGCGTTGCCCAGCAGGTTGATGAGCACCTGCTGGATGCGGGCCGCGTCCGCCGACACGAGGGCCGGTTCGTCGGGCAGGTCGAGCCGCCAGTTGTGGTCCATGCCGGCCGCGCGCGAGTCGCTGATGGTGTCCACGACGAGCGGGATGAGGTCGGTCTGGTCGAACTGGAGCGGTCTGCCCGCGTCGAGCCGGGCGAGGAGCAGCAGATCCTCCACGAGGAGGGTCATGCGGCCCGCCTCGGACTCGATTCTCCCGAGGGCGTGCTTGGTGTCGGGCCCGGTCTGTTCGCGCCCGCGCCGGGTCAG
Source organism: Streptomyces colwelliae (assembly GCF_048158785.1). NCBI lineage: Bacteria > Bacillati > Actinomycetota > Actinomycetes > Kitasatosporales > Streptomycetaceae > Streptomyces > Streptomyces colwelliae. The sequence continues at coordinate 5,793 of NZ_JBLTJC010000404.1, forward strand.
CTCCGCGTAGCCGCGGATGGAGGCGAGGGGCGTCCGCAGCTCATGGCTGGCGTCCGCGACGAACTGCCGTACCCGCATCTCGCTCTGCTGTCTGGCGTGCAGGGCGCCGTGCACGTGGTCGAGCATCCGGTTGAGCGCGGCGCCGACCTGGCCGACCTCGGTGTGCGGGTCGGTCTCGGACTCGGGGACGCGTTCGTTGAGGGTGACTTCGCCGGTGTGGAGGGGGAGTTCGGAGACCCGGGTGGCGGTGGAGGCCACGCGGCGCAGGGGGCGGGTGGCGACGCCGACGAGGACGTAGCCCGCGATGGCGGCGGCCACCAGGCCGGCGCCGGTGACGCTGAGCTCGACGAGGATCAGGGTGTTGATGGTGTTGTCGACCTCGGAGGTCGGAACGGCGACGTAGTAACTGCCGCTGTCCCCGCTCTTGTACTCGACACGGAAGTCGCCGACTCCCGGGATCTCCACGGTGTGCTGCTTGCCGTCCTGGGAGACGGAGCCGAGCGCGGCGATCTGGTCCTTGGTGAGCTTCTTCGGGGTCATCTGAAGGTCGCTCGTCTGCTTCACACCGCGGCGGGCGTCGGTGATGGAGCCGTTCTCGACCTTGGCGATGATCGTGCCCTGGGGCTGCGGGCCCTTGGTGACGAAGTCGGTGAGGGAGGTCGCGCGGGCCTGCGCCTCCGTCTGCGTCTTCCCGTCGGGCGCGCCGAGGGTGCCCTTGGGCTGCTGGCCTCCGGGCGGACCGAACGAGCCGGACGCACGCGAGGCGGACTCGTTCAGCTGGCCGTCCAGCTGGCCGTACAGATGGGAGCGCAGCGCGAGCGTCGTCACCGTACCGATCACCGCGCACACCACCGCGATCAGCGTCACGGACGCGACGACGAGCCGTGTCCGCAGGGTGCGCGGCTTACCCGCTCGCTTCTTCTGCGCACGCGGCCGTCGTCGCCCGCTCATGACGCCGCGGGCTTGATCAGGTAACCGGCCCCACGCCGGGTGTGGATCATCGGCTCACGTCCGGCGTCGATCTTCCGTCGCAGGTACGAGATGTAGAGCTCGACCACATTGGCCTGCCCACCGAAGTCGTACGACCACACACGGTCGAGGATCTGCGCTTTGCTGAGTACACGCCGGGGATTACGCATGAGGAAGCGCAACAGCTCAAACTCGGTCGCGGTGAGGTGGATGCCCTCTCCGGCCCGCGACACCTCGTGGCTGTCCTCGTCGAGGGTGAGGTCACCCACGACGAGCACGGAGTCCGAGCGGCGGTCGGCGGCACCGGAGCGGCGGATCAGTCCGCGCAGCCGGGCGACGACCTCTTCGAGGCTGAAGGGCTTGGTGACGTAGTCGTCGCCGCCCGCGGTGAGTCCGGCGATACGGTCCTCGACGGCGTCCTTCGCCGTCAGGAACAGCACCGGCACGTCCGGCAGCTCTCTGCGCATCCGTCCGAGAACGGTGAGGCCGTCCATGTCCGGCAGCATCATGTCGAGGACGACAGCGTCGGGCCGGAACTCGCGCGCGGTCTGGATCGCGCCGGTCCCGTCACCCGCACTGCGGATCTGCCAGCCCTCGTAGCGGAGGGCCATGGACAGCAGCTCGGTGATCGACAGCTCGTCGTCCACCACAAGCACTCGGACGGGGCTCCCGTCCGGCCTCAGCAGTTCGGTGCGCCCCTGGGGCGAGGTCGTGGTCATAGTGGACACCTTGTCGGGGTCCCCTAAGAACACGCTTTCCGGAGTCTGTGATTTTCCTGAGAAACTCACAGGCACCACTCAGGGAACACCTTGGAACCCCTTGCCCAGCGCTCATCCTGCGGTCACGGAGCCGTGCATCCCCGCCGCACCGGCCCCGACCTCTCCCGCATCTCCATGTTCTCCACGCATCACCCGTACCCGTCGGACTCTCAGCTCGCCCTCACGGTCCGAACAGCCGCGCCCCGTTGTCGTGGCAGACCGCGCGCAGCCAGTCCTCGCCCAGGTCAAGCCGCTCCAGGGCGTGCAGCTGGTGAACGTACGGATACGGAATGTTCGGGAAGTCGCTGCCGAGCAGCACGCGGTCCCCGAGGGCGGCGAGGCGGGGGAGCGCACCGGGAGGGAAGGGCGCGAGGCGTTCGCTGAAGTCCGTGAACGCCATCGTCGTGTCCAGCCGCACCTCCCCGTACCGCTCGGCCAGGTCCAGGAAGTCCTCGTACTCCGGCATCCCCATGTGCGCGACGACCAGCCGCAGCCGCGGATGCCGGGCCAGTACCCGCCCGATCGGCTCGGGCCCGGTGTGCTTGCCGGGCGCGGGACCCGACCCGCAGTGGATCACCACCGGCGTCCCGCTCTCGGCGAGCAACCCCCAAGCGGGGTCGAGGAGTTCGTCGGCCGGGTCGTACGCCCCGACCTGCACGTGCGCCTTGAACACCCGCGCGCCGGCATCGAGGGCACGCCGCACATAGTCCTCGACTCCCGGCTCCGGGAAGAGAGTCGAGGTGTGCAGACAGTCGGGCGTGCGCGCGGCGAAGTCGACGGCCCAGCCGTTCAACCACTCGGCCATCCCGGGCTTGTGCGGATAGAGCATGGCGGTGAAAGCGCGTACTCCGAACTCCCTTATCAGCGCGACCCGTTCGGCTTCCTCCGTCCGGTACGTGATCGGCCACTCGAGCGCTCCACCGGTCGCCGGCCCGAGCGCATCGAAGTAACCCCAGACCTTGCGCAGCACCCGCTCGGGCATGAAGTGGGTGTGCACGTCGATCAGCCCGGGGAGCCCGAGCCGCCGCCAGAACGCCTGGACTTCGGCCGCCTCAGCATCCACGTCGTGATCCTCCCTCCCTATCGCACCGGTCCCCGCTCGTCCACAGGGAAGTCGGACGTCCCCGGAAACACCTCGGCGGTCACCGGCCCACAGACGATGTTGAAGGTGTCCAGCCGGTACGGCCAGTCCCGGCCTCAGAACAACCCCTCCTGCACCCCCGGCACCTCCCGCCTGAACTCCCGTACCGGCACGGTGAATCCACCCGTGTCACCCCCGACGCCCCCGGCCGGGATC
>NZ_JBLTJC010000405.1:0-8811 GCF_048158785.1 Streptomyces colwelliae
GCATGCCCGTCGTGGTCTCCCTCTTCGTGAGCCCGACCGACGAGACGCCGACCTACGTCCGTGTCGTGGCGCTCATCGCGGTGCAGTGGTTCCTGGGCTGGATGAGCCTGGCCCGCATCCTGCGCGGCACCAGTCTGGCGCTGCGCGAACGGGAGTTCATCGAGGCGGCCCGGGTCAGCGGAGCCTCGTCCTGGCGGATCATCAGCAGAGAGATCCTGCCGAACGTGGTCACGCCGATCCTCGTGCAGTCCACGTACATGCTTCCCGGCTTCGTGACCGCCGAGGCCGGCCTGTCCTACCTGGGCGTGGGCATCGTCGAACCGACGCCGGACTGGGGACAGATGTTCTCCAAGGCGTCCACCGAACTCGTGATGTCGAACGACATCACCTACATGTTCTTCCCGGGTGTCTCGATGATCATCTTCATCGTGGCCTTCAACCTGCTCGGGGACTCGGTCAGGGACGCCTTCGATCCCAAGACGGCGCGCTGACCGTCCGTTGGTGGGCGTCCTCGCCCGGATACCGCACGGCAACACAGCAATCCAGCACGGCGATCCAGCACGGGAATTCCTTTGTGCACTGGTGACACACAGATGGGTGGAAACTGAGTGATGAGTAGGGGCGGACGCCACGTATACGCCGCGCTCTCCGTGCTCGCGGCCGGGGCTCTTGTGCTCACCGGTTGCAGCAAGGGCGGCAGCGACGCGAGTGACAACAACAAGCAGGACAAGGAGAACGCGGCAAGACAGCAGAAGTCGATCAAGTTCGGCGACGCCGCGGACTCCACCGGACCGGCCGCGGCCGTGGCCGGCGCCAAGTCGGGCGGCACGATGGAGGTTCTCCAGCGTGACAGCTACGCCCACCTCGACCCGGCCCAGATATACGTCTCGGACGAGGGCTCGCTCGCGACCCTGATCCACCGGGGTCTCACGGGCTACAAGACCACCACCAACGACGGCAAGGGCCACGAGGTCGTCGGCGACCTCGCCACCGACTCCGGTACCACCACGGACGGCGGCAAGACCTGGAAGTACACGCTCAAGGACGGCATCAAGTTCGCTGACGGCACGCCGATCACGTCCGCGGACTTCCGCCAGACCTTCGAGCGGCTCTTCGCGCCCTTCATCAACCAGGGCCCGTCCTACCTCCAGCAGTGGCTGGCCGACACCTCCGGCGCCGACTACCGCAAGCTGCTGCCGGACGGTCCGTACAAGGGCAAGCACCTGCCGAGCACCGTCCTGGAGACCCCGGACGCCAAGACCGTCATCTTCCACTTCAAGACGGCGCACTCCGACCTGCCGTACGCCCTGGCCATGGCGGGCTACGCCGTCGTCTCCGCCAAGGGCGACACCCAGGCGAAGTACGACAAGTCGCCGGTGACGAGCGGCCCGTACAAGATCCAGTCGTTCAAGTCCGGCAAGTCGATGGTGCTCGTGAAGAACACCAACTGGGATCCGAAGACGGACCCGATCCGCCACCAGTACGTGGACCAGTTCAACTTCACGTTCAACCAGCAGTACGAGACGTCGACGAAGGCGCTCCTCGCGGACAGCGGCGCGGACCAGACCGGCATCAGCTTCAACAACCAGGTCGACGCGGGCAACCTGTCCAGCGTCCTCAAGGACCCGAAGATGAAGTCCCGCACGATCTCCGGCTACCAGCCGTACGTGGGACAGATGAACATCAACAACAGCCACGCGGCCATGAAGGACAAGACGGTCCGTGAGGCCATCGCCTACGCGCTGCCCATCACGCCGTTCCTCCGTGCCTTCGGCGGCACCGACGCGATGGAGGTCGCCGGCGGCACCATCAGCCCGACCGTCTCCGGCTACAACGCCGCGTTCGACCCGTTCGGCAAGAAGAAGAAGCCGGCCGGTGACCCGGAGAAGGCCAAGGCGCTGCTGAAGAAGGCCGGCAAGCTCAACATGAAGCTGACCTTCGGCTACACCAACACCCCCGAGGGCCAGCAGTACTCCACCGCCATGGCGGCGGGCCTGAAGAAGGCCGGCTTCAACGTCCAGCGCCAGGAGATCCCGGCCGAGACCTACTACGACCAGGTCAGCAAGCTGGACAACAACTACGACATCTTCCACACCGCGTGGGGCGCCGACTGGCCGTCCGCCTCGACCGTCGTCCCGCCGCTCTACGACGGACGCGGCATCGCCGACGGTGCGCAGAACTACTCGCAGGTCAACGACCCCAAGGTGAACGCCGACATCGACGCGGCGAACAAGATCACCGACCCGGTCAAGGCCGCGGCCGCCTGGGAGAAGATCGACGAGTACCTCGTGAAGGACCTCGTCGCCTTCGTCCCGACCGCGTACTACAAGCAGACCCAGATCGCCGGATCCAAGGTCGGCGGCCTCGTCTACGACGACGTCATCGGTGGCGTCGACCCGCGTCGCCTGTTCGTCAAGTAACCGCCGTCCGTCCGGCACCTGGTGCTCCCGCCCCTCGGGGTGAGGCACCGGGTGCCGGACGGCCCGCCGACGTCAGAGAGCTGCCCCTGTCATGCTGCGCTTCCTCGTCCGCCGGTTCCTCGGCGCCGTCGTCATCCTGTTCCTGCTGAGCATCGTCACGTTCCTGCTGTTCTTCGGGATGCCACGCGACCCGGGCCTGCTGATGTGCGGCAAGACGTGCAACCCGACCAGCCTCGCGAACATCCACCATGTGCTCGGCCTCGACAAGCCGATCAGCACGCAGTACGGGATCTTCCTGAAGAACCTCGTCATGGGCAGCAACGGCTTCGCCCAAGGCCCTTGCCCCGCCCCGTGCTTCGGGTACTCGTACCACACCAACGACCAGGTCTGGGCCACGCTGATCGACCGGCTGCCCACCACCATCTCGCTCACCCTCGGCGGCGCCTTCTTCTTCCTGCTCATCGGCCTCGGCACCGGCCTGCTCGCCGCCTGGAAGCGCGGCACGATCATCGACAAGACGGCCACGGCCGGGGCGATGGTGCTCAGTTCGATGCAGATCTACTTCCTGGGCCCACTGGCACTGGCGCTGCTCGTCTACCAGACCCACATCTTCGACAAGCCGGCGTACAACAACTTCACCGCGAACCCGATCAGCTGGTTCTCGGGGCTGATCATCCCCTGGGTCGTGCTGTCCACGATCTTCGCCGCGCAGTACACCCGTATGGCGCGCTCGGCGATGATCGAACAGCTCCAGGAGGAACACGTCCGCACCGCCAAGGCGAAGGGGATGTCCCGCAGATACGTCTTCTTCCGCTACGCCTGGCGCGGCTCGCTGATCCCCATCGTCACCATCTTCGGCATCGACCTGGGCGCACTGCTCGGCGGCGCCATCATCACCGAGTACACCTTCAGCCTGCCGGGCCTCGGCAACCTCGCCGTCCAGGCGGTGTTCTACAGCGACCTGCCGCTGCTGCTGGGCGTGATGATCTTCTCCGCCACCATGATCCTCCTCTTCAACATCATCGTCGACGCCTGCTACGCCTTCATCGACCCGCGCGTGCGGCTGGCCTAGGAGCACTCGTGACCACATTGACCAAGGAAGCCGGAGCTCCCTCGCCGGCCGACGCGGGTGCGCTTCTCTCGGTGCGGGACCTGCACGTCAGTTTCAAGACCGAGGACGGCGTCGTCGGCGCCGTCGACGGTCTCTCCTTCGACGTCCAACGCGGCAAGACGCTGGGCATCGTGGGGGAGTCGGGCTCCGGCAAGTCGGTCACCAACCTGACGATCCTCGGCCTGCACAACCCGATGTTCACCACCGTAGAGGGCGAAATCCTCCTGGACGGCCAGGAGTTGACCACGGCCCGCGAGTCCGAGATGGAGAAGCTGCGCGGCAACAAGGTCGCCATGATCTTCCAGGACCCGCTGACCGCCCTCTCCCCGTACTACACGGTGGGCCGCCAGATCGCCGAGCCGTACATGAAGCACCTGGGCGCCTCGAAGAAGGCCGCCTGGGCGCGCGCCGTGGAGATGCTCGGCAAGGTCGGCATCCCCAACCCGAAGGAACGGGCGCACGACTACCCGCACCAGTTCTCCGGCGGTATGCGTCAGCGCGCGATGATCGCCATGGCCCTGGTCTGCGACCCGGACCTGCTGATCGCCGACGAGCCGACGACCGCCCTCGACGTGACGGTCCAGGCCCAGATCCTCGACCTCCTCAAGGACCTCCAGCAGGAGTTCGGCTCCGGGATCGTCTTCATCACGCACGACCTCGGCGTGATCGCCGACATGGCCGACGACATCATGGTGATGTACGCGGGCAACGCGGTGGAACGCGGCACGACGAACGATGTCCTCCGCTCACCTCAACACCCCTACACCTGGGGCCTGTTGAACTCCATGCCCCGCCTGGACTCGGACCTGAGCGCGCCCCTGGACCCGATCCCCGGCGCCCCGCCCTCGCTCCTGAACCCGCCCTCGGGCTGCCGCTTCCACCCCCGCTGCACCTTCCAGGACCGGGTCGGCGGCACCCGCTGTGTCACCGAACGCCCGCTGCTCGCCCCCGACCGCGCCTCGGCCTGCCACCTCACGGCGGACGAGAAGCGCAGCATCTTCATCGAAGAGATCAAGCCCCGACTGGGCTAGGAGGAGACGTCATGACAGAGGACCTCGTCCTGCCCGCACCGCGCGACGCGGTACCGGAAGCCTCCGGTGACCCGTTGCTGGTGGTGGAGGGCCTGACCAAACACTTCCCGGTGAAGGGCGGCTTCCCGATCCGCCGTACGGTCGGCGCCGTCCAGGCCGTCGACGGCATCGACCTGACCGTGCACGTGGGGGAGAGCTTCGGCCTCGTGGGCGAGTCGGGCTGCGGCAAGTCGACGACGGGCCGCCTGATCACCCGCCTGATGGAGCCGAGCGCGGGCAGGATCACCTACCGCGGCCAGGACATCTCCCACGCCTCCCGCAAGCAACTGGCCCCGATCCGCTCCGAGATCCAGATGATCTTCCAGGACCCGTACTCGTCGCTGAACCCGCGGCAGACGGTCGGGAAGATCATCTCGGGCCCGATGGAGATCAACGGCATCCAGCCGGAGGGCGGCCGTGAGAAACGGGTCCGCGAACTCCTGGAGATCGTCGGTCTCAACCCCGAGCACTACAACCGCTTCCCGCATGAGTTCTCCGGCGGCCAGCGCCAACGCATCGGCGTGGCAAGGGCGTTGGCCCTGGAGCCCAAACTGATCGTCGCGGACGAACCGGTCTCCGCCCTGGACGTCTCGATCCAGGCCCAGGTGGTGAACCTCCTCCAGGAGGTCCAGAAGGAACTCGGCATCGCGTTCCTGTTCATCGCCCACGACCTCGCAGTCGTACGACACTTCTCGCACCGCGTGGCGGTCATGTACCTCGGCAAGATCATCGAGGTGGGCGACCGTGACTCCATCTACACCCGCCCCCGGCACCCGTACACCCACGCGCTGTTGTCCGCGGTGCCCGAGGTGAACCTCAGCGACAACGAAACGGTCGGCCGCGAACGCATCCGCCTCGCGGGCGACGTCCCCTCCCCGATCTCACCTCCCTCCGGCTGCCGCTTCCGCACCCGTTGCTGGAAGGCCCAGGACAAGTGCGCGACCGAGGAACCGCCCCTGATCCAGATCGAGGGCAACCGTCCCGCCCACCTGACGGCCTGCCACTTCCCGGAGGAGCCGACGATCGAGGCACGGGACGAGGACATCGTGCTGGACCCGGCGTTGGTCGCGCTGGAGGAGTCGCTGGACGAGTAGGAGCCGAGCCGGCCGGCCTGACGGCGTGAAGACGTGACCGTCGGGCCGCCCGAAGACGCCCTAGGTGCATCAACGGCCCACAGCTTCAGCCACGGTGATGATTTCAGGGCAGGCAGGGGTCAACGGCCCCCGCTCCCAGTCGCCGTACCGCTCGACAACAGCGAACCCCGCCTCGCCGAGGAAGCGGTCCAGAGTGTCGGTGTCGAGGAATCGTAGGGTGGTCCGGTCGACCTGCGGCCGTTCCCACAGCGCACCGTCAAAGGTCTCGGTGAACGTGACCCGATCGCCGGCGGATGCCACGGACTCGACCTCGTGCCACACGCGTACGACCCCGCCCCGCCCGTCCGGGATCTCCCGCGCCCGATCCGGCGTCCACGTCTCCCAGGCCCGGGCCCCCGGATTCCGCGTCTCGAACACGAACCGCCCGCCGGGCACGAGAGCGGCGTGTACGGCATTCAGGGCGAGGCGCAACTCCTCGTCGCCCAGCAGTACTTGGAAGGCGTGGCCGGTCATGACGGCGAGTTCGAACTCGCCGTGCCACTCCCGCGCCCGCAGATCCCCGAGGACCCACTCGACGCCGGGTTCATGAGCCCGCGCCAGCACAAGCATCGCGGCGGCGGGATCGATCCCCATGAGCCGCCCTCGATGCCCTTCCCGCAGGGCCCGCCCGAGCAACCGCCCGGTACCGCACCCGACATCGAGCACGGAGCCGGCGGACATGACCAGCCCGAGACAGAAGTCGTCGCCGGGTCCCCACGGGTTGAGGGTGTCGTACAGCGCGGCGAGCGAAGGATCCGCGAACGAGCGATCAATCACCGCGGCAGTGTGTCACGGGAGGAGGGGACGGCGAAGGCCCGCGCCTGGGTGGGCGCGGGCCTTCATCCCCTGGAACCGGACGTTCATGGGCTCGGGTCAATGGGCCGGTGAAAGTCCGTTCCTGAAGGGGGCGGCTGACTAAAGGGGTGTGTCAGGCCGCCGCCTCGGGGTCCTTGGAGAGACGGGGTGCCGGAACGGTGTCCGCCGTCTCGGGGTAGTGGCATGCGGTCAGGTGGCCGGGCTTGTTGCCCTCGACCTGTACCAGCGGCGGAGCCTCCGTCGCGCACTTCTCCGTCGCCTTCCAGCAGCGGGTGCGGAAGCGGCAGCCGGTGGGCGGGTTGATCGGCGACGGTACGTCACCGACCAGCCGGATGCGGTCCCGGGCGGGCGTCTCGTCCACCGTGGCCTCGGGCACGGCGGACAACAGGGCTCGCGTGTAGGGGTGACGCGGGTTGCCGTACAGGTCGTCGCGGTCGGCGATCTCCACGATCTTGCCCAGGTACATTACCGCGACCCGCTGTGAGAAGTGCCGGACGATCGCCAGGTCGTGGGCGATGAACACGAACGCGATGCCGAGTTCCCTCTGGACCTTCTGGAGCAGGTTCACGACCTGTGCCTGGATCGAGACGTCCAGGGCGGAGACCGGTTCGTCCGCGACGATCAGCTTCGGTTCGAGGGCCAACGCACGGGCGACACCGATGCGTTGGCGCTGGCCGCCGGAGAACTCGTGCGGGAAGCGGTTGTAGTGCTCGGGGTTGAGGCCGACGATCTCCAACAGCTCACGGACGCGGGCCTCGCGGCCACCGGCCGGGTTGATGCCGTTGATCTCCATGGGGCCCGCGACGATCTTGCCGACCGTCTGCCGCGGGTTCAGCGAGGCGTACGGGTCCTGGAAGATCATCTGGATCTCGGAGCGGATGGGCGCCAGCTGTTTGCGGTTGGCGTGGGAGATGTCCTGGCCGCGGTAGGTGATCTTGCCCGCCGTCGGCTCCAGGAGCCGGGTGATCAGGCGGCCCGTCGTCGACTTGCCGCAGCCCGACTCGCCGACCAGGCCCAGGCTCTCGCCCTCGCCGACCTGGAAGTCCAGCCCGTCGACCGCCTGCACGGCACCGACCGTACGCCGGATCGGGAAGCCGCCCTTGATCGGGAAGTGTTTGGTCAGCCCGCTGACGTCCAGGAGGGGGTTCGTGTCGCTCATGATGGGAAGTCCCGTTTCTAGTACGTCAGTTGTGCTGGGCTACGGCGGCGAGATCGGCGAAGAGTTCCTGGCGCTGCTCGGTGGTGAGGTGGCAGGCGGAGCCCCGGCCGTCGACCACCTCCAGCACGGGCCGCTCGCTGGAGCACCGTCCGCCCGGGACCTTCTCGGCGAAGGCGCACCGCGGGTGGAAGCGGCAGCCGGACGGCGGGTTGAGCAGCGAGGGCGGCGAGCCCGGGATCGGCATCAGCGGTACGTCGACCGGTCCTTCGAGGCTTGGCATGGAGCTGAGCAGACCGAGCGTGTAGGGGTGCTGCGGGTCCGTCAGCACTTCCTTCTTGGTGCCGCGCTCCACGCACCGGCCGCCGTACATCACCAGGACGTCGTCCGCGATGTCGGCGATGACGCCGAGGTCGTGGGTGATGAACACGATGGCGGTGCCGAACTCCTGCTGGAGATCCTTCAGCAGGTCCATGATCTGGGCCTGGACCGTCACGTCGAGGGCCGTCGTCGGCTCGTCGGCGATCAGCAGCTCGGGGTCGCAGACCAGCGCCATGGCGATCATCGCGCGCTGGCGCATACCGCCCGAGAACAGGTGCGGGTAGTCGTCCACCCGGACCTCGGGCTGGGGGATCCCGACCCGCTTCAGCATCTCGATCGCCCGCTCGCGGGACTCCTTCTTGGAGGCGCCGGTGTGCTTGCGGTACACCTCGCTGATCTGCTTGCCGACCGTGTGGTACGGCGACAGCGAGGCCAGCGCGTCCTGGAAGATCATCGACATCTTGTTGCCGCGCAGCCGCTCGAGTTCCTTCTCGGTGGCGTTCAGCAACTCCTTGCCGTCGAGCAGGATCTCGCCCTCGATCGCCGTACGGTCGCGGTCGTGGAGGCCCAGGATCGTCAGGTTGGTGACGGACTTGCCGGAGCCCGACTCACCGACGATGCCGAGCGTCTTGCCCTTGGCGAGGTCGAAGGAGAGCCCGTCGACGGCCTTGACGACGCCGTCCTCGGTGGAGAAGTGGACTTTGAGATCCCTGACGGAGAGGAAGGGCTGCTGATCGGTGCTCGTCACGGAGACGCTCCTGGGGGCGATGCGGGGGGTAGGGGG
>NZ_JBLTJC010000406.1:0-8811 GCF_048158785.1 Streptomyces colwelliae
GGATCGTCGCGCTGCCCTGGTCGGCGCTCCGCGACGGGCTCCGCAGACGACTAGATAGGTGGCGACATCTATGTCCGCCATTCCTCGCCCTCGGCGGCGCAGCGGCAGGCCGGCCTCGGTGGCCAGAGCGGTCAGTTCGCGCACGGCGTCGGCCTTGGCTGCTCGCGCCGCTCCTGCCCGAGCCGTTGGACCATGTGCTGCTCCAGGCGGACCTGACGGCGGTGGCGCCGGGTCCGTTGGAGCGGCCGTTGGCGGACATGCTGGACGTGCTCGCGGACGTGGAGTCGAAGGGCGGGGCGACGGTCTACCGCTTCACGCCGGGTTCGGTGCGCCGCGCGCTGGACGCGGGGCGTTCCGCATCCGACCTGCACGACTTCCTCACCGCGCACTCCCGTACGCCGGTCCCGCAGCCCCTCGCCTACCTGATCGACGACGTGGCCCGCAGGCACGGGCATCTGCGGATCGGCGCGGCCTCGGCGTACGTGCGCTGCGACGACGACGCGGTGCTCAGCGAGATCCTGGCGGACAAGCGGTCGGCGGGCCTGCGGCTGCGGCGTCTCGCGCCGACCGTGCTGGCGGCGCAGGCCGACCCGGCGGCGCTTCTCGACGGGCTGCGCGCGATGGGCTTCGCGCCGGCCGCCGAGTCCGCGGACGGCGATGTCGTCATCACCCGCGCCCACGCCCACCGCACCCCGCCGCGCACGGCGCCGGAACCGGTGCCGGACGGCCCGCCGACCCCGGACACGACCCTCCTGTCGGCGGCGATCCGCGCGATCAGGGCGGGAGACCGCGCCTCCACGACACCCCTCAAATCGACAGCGGCCTCGTCCCCGAACGGCGAACTCCCCCGCACCAGTTCCGCCGAGACCCTCGCCACCGTGCAGGCCGCCGTCCTCACCGGCGCCACCCTCTGGATCGGCTACGTCAACGCCGAGGGCGCCGCGAGCCAGCGGGTCATCGCCCCCATCCGCGTGGAGGGCGGCTTCGTCACGGCGTACGACCACACGGCCGACGAGGTGCGGACGTATCCGCTGCACCGGGTGACGGGGGTCGCCGAGCTGGCAGAAGAGTAGGGCGCAGGGGTCAGTTCAGGTAGCGGGCCAGCGCGTGGACGGAGTCCGCCACGAATGTCGGGCGCCCGGCCATCTCGCGCAACTCGTCCTCCGTGACCCACGCGTGCCAGGCGATCTCGTCCGGGTCGGGGGTGATGTCCTCATCGACCACCGCTTCATGAAGGCCTAGCCAGTACGGGCTGATCTCGCCCCGGCACAGGTACTTGAAGGCGAACCGGACCGGCACCCGCACCCCGATTTCCTCGGTGAGTTCACGGGCCGCCGCCTCCTCGTAGGACTCCCCGGCCTCCGCGGCGCCGCCGACCATGAAGTTGTACTGCCCCGGGAAGCGGGACATGTCCGCCGCCCGCCGGTGCACCAGGATGCGGCCCTCCCCGTCCCGGCAGACGGTCGTCGCGACGCGGTGCAGCCAGTGCTGCGCGATGGCCTCGCCCCGGTCCACGGTCCCGATTATCCGGTCCTGTTCGTCCACCCGGTCCACCAGTTCGCCCATGGCCTCACCCTCTCAGAGCCCGGCCGTGATCATCGGCCGGTAGTGCACACTGGACGTTTGGCCGTCCCGAGTCCTCCAGGCCCGGCGAGCCCCGCAGAAAGGCAGTCGCGCGTGAATGGCCCCCTCATCGTCCAGTCCGACAAGACCCTTCTTCTTGAGGTCGATCACGAGCGAGCCGACGACTGCCGGCGCGCCATCGCGCCGTTCGCCGAGCTGGAGCGGGCGCCCGAGCACATCCACACGTACCGGGTGACACCGCTGGGGCTGTGGAACGCGCGGGCCGCCGGGCACGACGCCGAGCAGGTCGTGGACGCGCTCGTGGAGTACAGCCGGTATCCCGTGCCGCACGCGCTGCTCGTGGACATCGCCGAGACCATGGACCGCTACGGCAGGCTCACGCTGAGCAAGCACCCCGCGCACGGGCTCGTGCTCACCACCACCGACCGGCCCGTGCTGGAGGAGATCCTGCGGTCGAAGCGGGTCGCCCCGCTCGTCGGCAACCGGCTCGACCCCGACACCGTCGCCGTGCACCCCTCCGAGCGCGGGCAGATCAAGCAGGTGCTGCTGAAGCTGGGCTGGCCGGCCGAGGACCTCGCCGGGTACGTCGACGGTGAGGCGCACCCGATCGAGCTGGACGAGGACGGGTGGGCGCTGCGGCCCTACCAGAAGCAGGCCGTGGAGAACTTCTGGCACGGTGGCAGTGGTGTCGTCGTGCTGCCCTGCGGTGCCGGCAAGACCCTCGTCGGCGCGGGGGCGATGGCGCAGGCCAAGTCGACCACGCTGATCCTCGTCACGAACACCGTCTCCGCCCGGCAGTGGAAGCACGAGCTGATCAAGCGGACCTCGCTGACGGAGGAGGAGATCGGCGAGTACAGCGGGACGCGCAAGGAGATCCGGCCCGTCACCATCGCCACGTACCAGGTGCTGACCACCAGGCGGAAGGGCATCTACCCCCACCTGGAGCTCTTCGACTCCCGCGACTGGGGGCTCATCCTCTACGACGAGGTGCACCTGCTGCCCGCGCCCGTCTTCAAGTTCACCGCCGACCTCCAGGCACGGCGGCGGCTCGGGCTGACCGCGACCCTCGTGCGCGAGGACGGCCGGGAGTCGGACGTGTTCTCCCTCATCGGGCCGAAGCGGTTCGACGCGCCCTGGAAGGAGATCGAGGCGCAGGGCTACATCGCGCCCGCCGACTGTGTCGAGGTACGGGTCAATCTCACGGACTCCGAGCGGCTCGCGTACGCCACCGCCGAGGCCGAGGAGAAGTACCGCTTCTGTGCGACCACCGCCACGAAGCGGAAGGTCACGGAGGCGATCGTCCGGCGCTTCGCGGGTCAGCAGATCCTCGTCATCGGGCAGTACATCGACCAACTCGACGAGCTGGGCGAGCACTTGAACGCGCCCGTGATCAAGGGCGAGACCTCCAACGCGCAGCGGGAGAAGCTCTTCGGGGCATTCCGCGAGGGTGAGATCAGCGTGCTCGTCGTCTCCAAGGTCGCCAACTTCTCCATCGACCTGCCGGAGGCCACCGTCGCCATCCAGGTGTCGGGCACGTTCGGCTCGCGTCAGGAGGAGGCACAGCGCCTCGGGCGGGTGCTGCGGCCGAAGGCCGACGGTCACCAGGCCCACTTCTACTCGGTCGTCGCCCGGGACACGATCGACCAGGACTTCGCCGCCCACCGCCAGCGCTTCCTGGCGGAGCAGGGCTACGCGTACCGGATCATGGACGCGGACGAGATCCTCGCGGAGAGCTGAGCACCGGCCGTGGGTGACCCCGGTGGTCACTTACGGCGTATGCCCGCTTCCTCGCCGTACTCACCGAGGACGACCACGCTGAACGCGGCGCCCGCGAACACTTTTATGGCGCGGAGGGCATTGCCCAGGCGATGGGGGCGGGTACCGCCGGTGACCGGTGTGGCACCGGACGGGCGGACGGGGGCGGGGGTGGGGTGAAGGGTTGCTGCGCTCATGTCTCCATGGTGCGTCTTGGGACATAAGGTCGGCATCGGTCCAGAGAGCCAACCTCCGGGCCGCCCGTGTACGCCTCCGGGCGGACCCGTTCCCCTCCTGGGTGGAGGGGTCGTCCCCTAGGGGACGAAAAACGATTGGCCCTCATCAGGCCCGCGTCACTAGAATCTCCGCTCTTGCCCGCCTCCCCGCAGGGAGTGCCACCGCCCGGACGGAAACCGGCCGGTATCCCACTTAGGTCCTCCGGAGGCACTCCCTTGTCCACGCCCGCCGCCGACCCCCTCGGCGATCCCCTCTCCCGCGAACGCTCCCACCTCGCCTCCTCCCGTTCCGCGCTGCGCGCCATGCGCGAGGACGCCGAGTCGCTCGACATCAAGGACGTCACGGCGAACTGGGTCAACGCCGCGGTCCTCTCCCGCCAGATCGACGACCGCATCAAGTCGCTGGCCGACCTGAGCGACACCCCGCTGTTCTTCGGCCGCCTGAACTACCTGCACGCACCCGGCGTCGAGCGGGCCGAGGGCGCGGCGGGCGAGCAGTTCTACATCGGGCGCCGGCATGTGCACGACGCCGCGGGCGACCCGATGGTCATCGACTGGCGTGCGCCGGTCTCGCAGCCGTTCTACCGGGCGTCCAAGAAGGACCCGCTGGACGTCTCGCTGCGCCGCCGCTTCGGTTACACGGGCGGCGACCTCACGGCGTACGAGGACGAGCACCTGATGGACCCGGCCGAGGCCGCCGCCACCAGCAAGCTGCTCCAGCAGGAGATCGAGCGGCCCCGCGTCGGCCCGATGCGCGACATCGTCGCGACCATCCAGCCCGAGCAGGACGAGATCGTACGGTCCGGACTCGGCGGGACCGTCTGTGTGCAGGGAGGGCCGGGGACCGGGAAGACCGCCGTCGGCCTGCACCGGGTGGCCTATCTGCTCTACGCCCACCGTGAGCGGCTCGCCCGTACCGGCACCCTCGTCATCGGGCCGAACAAGTCCTTCCTGCACTACATCGAGCAAGTGCTGCCCGCGCTGGGCGAGTTGACGGTCCGCCAGGGCACGGTGGACGACCTGGTCGCGCACGTCGAGGTACAGGGCGCCGACGAGGCACCGGCCGCCGTCATCAAGGGCGACGCGCGCATGGCCGAGGTGCTGAGGAAGGCGATCTACTCGCACGTCACCGTGCCGACCGAGCCGGTGATGGTGGTGCGCGGCTCACGCCGCTGGCGGGTCCCGGCGTACGAACTCGAAGCGATCGTGCGGGAGTTGCTCGACCGCGACATCCGCTACGGCGCCGCCCGCGAGGCCCTTCCGCAGCGCATCGCGCATGCCGTGCTGGTGCAGATGGAGCGGTCCGGGGAGGCGCCGGACGACCGGGTGCAGGACTCCGTGGCCCGCAACGCGGCGGTGAAGGCGGCCGTCAAAGCCGTGTGGCCGCCGGTCGAGCCCGCGAAGCTCGTGCTGCGGCTGCTCACCGACGCGGACTTCCTCGCCGTGCACGCGGACGGCATCCTCGACGAGGACGAGCAGAAGACGATCCTCTGGGCGAAGGCGGTGCGGAGCGTCAAGGCCGCCAAGTGGTCAGCCGCCGATGCCGTGTTGATCGACGAGGCGACCGACCTCGTGCAGCGGACGCACTCGCTCGGGCATGTCGTGCTCGACGAGGCGCAGGACCTCTCCCCGATGCAGTACCGGGCCGTGGGCCGCCGCTGCACGACCGGTTCCGCGACCGTCCTGGGCGACCTGGCGCAGGGCACCACGCCCTGGGCGACGCGAAGTTGGGACGAGGCGCTGGCCCACCTCGGCAAGTCGGACGGTGTGATCGAGGAGTTGACGGCCGGTTTCCGCGTGCCGACGGATGTCATCACGTACGCCTCCCGGCTCCTCCCCCACATCGCCCCGGGGCTCACCCCCGTCGCCTCGGTCCGTGAGAACCCCGGTTTCTTCGACCTCCGCGAGACCACCGGCACGGCCGAAGTGGTCGCCGCCTGCGAGGAGTTGCTGCGCAACGAGGGGTCGACGGGTCTGATCGCCGCCGACGCCCGCGTCCCCGAACTGGCGGCGGCGCTGACGGCGGCGGGCATCGGCTACATCGACCCCGGTGAGGAGACGACCGTAGACACCCGTCTGACGTTGGTCCCGGCGTCGCTCGCGAAGGGTCTGGAGTACGACTACGTGGTCCTCGACGAGCCGCAGGCCGTGGTCGACGGCGAACCGGACGAACGCACCGGCCTGCGGCGCCTGTACGTCGCTCTGACGCGAGCGGTGTCCGGTCTGATCGTCACGCACGCGGCCCCGCTGCCGTCCCAACTCGCCTGAGCGGAAAGGCCGGTTCAGCGGGCGCGGCTCACGCTCCGTCGAGCACCGCCCGCCACTCGCCCACCGCCGTCGCCGACACCGGCCGCTCCCAGCCCTCCGGACGGGCGGCCCCGCCGATGTGGAAGGCGTCGACCCCGGCGGCGAGCAGGGTCGGTACGTGGTCGAGGCGCAGGCCGCCGCCGACCAGGATGCGCTGCTCGTAGCCCGGTTCCCCGCGCAGTGCCGCCTCGCGGAGCAGCGTGGGGAGGCCGTCGTCGACGCCGTCCGGCGAACCGGCGGTGAGGTAGGCGTCCAGGCCCGGCAGGTCCGCGAGTTGTTTGCGCAGGGCGTCGCGGTCGGCGGCGCGGTCGATCGCGCGGTGGAACGTCCAGGCGCAGCCGTCCAGTTCGGCCACGACCCGCTCGACGGCGTCCAGGTCGACGCGGCCGTCCGGGTCGAGGAAGCCGAGCACGAACTGGTCGGCGCCGGCGGTCCGCAGCTCCCCGGCGACCCGGACGAGCCGGTCCACGTTCCCCGCGGCGAAGCCGTCCGCGAGGCGCAGCATCACGCGCAGGTCGATGTCGACGGCGGCACGGATCGCGGCGAAGGTCTCCACCGGCGGGGTGAGTCCGTCGGCCGCCATGTCGGTGACCAGTTCGAGACGGTCCGCGCCTCCGGCCTGGGCGGCGAGCGCGTCCTCGGCGCCGAGGGCGATCACCTCCAGGACTGCACGCGTGCTCATAGGACCCCTTCCGTCGTGTTCCCTGGAGCGGCTACAGGTCTAGTCCAATCTCAGGGTACGCGGGAGGTCAGGGGGCCGCGAGATCACCCCCGTCACACCATCACCCGAAGATGATCAGCTCCTCCGGCGTCGCGCCCGCCAGCTCGTACGCCGAGCCATCCGGCACCGGCCGCCCCGAGTACAGCCGTACGAGCGTGGGCGCGTCGCCGATGTAGCGCGCGGGGGTCAGCTCGCCCGACAGGTCGCCCAGCCGCAGCGGATCGTCCAGGTCGTCGAGGTCGGCGTGCAGAGGCCGGTGGTTCTTCTGACGGGTCACAAGGCCGAGAAGGGTCAGAGCGGACCCCAGCCCCGCGCCACCGTAGGCCCCGGGCTCCCCGAGAACGTCCCGTACGTCCCCGGCGTGCACCCACTCGCCGAGTGCCACCGCGTCCAGCGCGCCGCTCCCGCGGGCGATCACCGCGCCCGCCTCGGTCATGCCCCGCTCCAGTTCGTCGACGACCCGCGCGTTCGTCCAGTCGGCCCGCTCGGCGATGTCCCGGTCGTTGGCCTCCGGCGAGAACACCCCCTCCTCGAACCGGCGCTCCACCACCCGCGTCAGCGCGGCCGAACAGTGCGCGAGCACATCCCGCACGGTCCACCCCGGACACGCGAGGGTCGCCAGCGCGAAGTCCTCGTCGGGGCGGGAACGCAGGAGCGGGATCAGCGCGTCGCGCTCGGTGGTGAGGAGGAGACCGGGCAGTTCGGGGTCGCGTACGTCGTGTGCTGTGTCGGCGAAAGTCATGCGTTCCACGCTAGGGGCACGGCCGCGGGAGGAAAATAAGGAGCATGGCCGATCTCGACGCCCTCCGCGCCCGCTGGACCCACGCCCTCGAAGGCGCCCGCGCACCCGCCCGCACCCCCGACGGCGGTCCCGACCCCGCGCCGTACGCCGAGAATCTCCTCGCCCGCTGGCAGGAGCCGCAGCGGCACTACCACACGCTCGCGCACCTCACCTCGGTCCTCGACCACATCGACGTGCTGGAGAAGCACGCCGACGACCCGGACGTCGTACGGCTCGCGGCCTGGTTCCACGACGCGGTCTACCTCCCGGACCGCTCCGAGAACGAGGAACGGTCCGCGCGGCTCGCCGAGCGGGCCCTGGCGGAGGCGGGCGTGCCGCAGGACAGGACCGCTGAGGTCGCGCGGCTGGTCCGGCTCACCGTCACGCACGCGCCCGCCGACGACGACCGCGACGGCCAGGTCCTGTGCGACGCGGACCTCGCGATCCTGGCCGCGCCACCGTCGGCGTACGCCGCGTACACGGCCGCCGTCCGCGAGGAGTACCACTTCGTCCCCAACGACGCTTTCCGGGACGGCCGTTCGGCGATCTTGCAGCAACTCCTGTCCCTGCCAAGGCTGTTCAGGACGCCGTACGGGGCGGCGGAATGGGAGGCGACGGCGCGCTACAACCTGGCGGCGGAGCTGGAGCTGCTGGCCTCGGCAGGCCCAACTGCCGGGTGAGGAAGGCGGAGAGGGCCCGCCGGAGGGCCTCCTGACCGGCCGAACTGCGCACGGCGTGACCGTCGTCCGGCAGAACCAGCTCCTCCACCTCTCCGCCCGCCGCGCGTCTGGCCCGTACGAACGCCTCGATGCCGGCCGCGTCGACGCGCGGGTCGTGCGCGCCGCGTACGACCAACGCCGGCCCGCGCATGTCCGTGACGCGATGCAGCGGCGAACGATGCCTCAACTCCCCCGTCGGCAACCGGCTCCAGCCGATCTGCTTGTCCCACAGGGCGCGCATACGGCGCCAGTAGGGGCCGTCCGCCCAGTCGGAGGAGGCGAGGTCGACGAGCGGGTTCACGGCGACGGCGCAGCGGAAACGGGGGTCGGTGAGGGCGAGCAGGGACGCGTAGCCGCCGTAGGAACCGCCGTACGCGGCGACCCGGTCCTGATCACACAGTCCCCGCCCGGCCACGGCGTCCACCGCGTCGTGGAGATCCCGCTGCATGCGAGCGCCCCACTCTCCGTCTCCCAGATCACGGAAGGCGCGCCCATAGCCGCTGGAACCGCGGTAGTTGACGCGCAGCACCGCCATGCCGGCGGCGGCGAGCCAGATCGCCTCGGGGTCGTGACGCCAGCGGTCGCGGGCCCAAGGTCCCCCGTGGATACGGAGGATGAGGGGCGGCGGCGCGGCGGCGTCCGGGGGCAGGGTGAGGTAGGCGGTGAGGGGGTGGCCGTCGGAGGCGGTGAGGGTGAGGTGGGTGGTGC
>NZ_JBLTJC010000407.1:0-8795 GCF_048158785.1 Streptomyces colwelliae
TGCGCGGACAGCGCTCACCGGCGGAGTTCGCCGCGGCCGTACGCCGGTCCGCGCGGGAGATCGGCGAGCGGGTCAGCTGCGACGCGCGCTACGTCGGGCGGGTCGAGGCCGGTGAGATCCGTTGCCCCAACTACGCGTACGAGCGGGTGTTCCTGCACATGTTCCCCGGCCGCACGCTCGCCGACCTCGGCTTCGCGCCCCGCTCGTCCGTACGCGGACGCGGGGCGCGCACCGCCGAGGACACGCCCCCTGCGCACCTCACGAGCCCGGCCCTCACCACGGATGAAGCGGCCAGGGCGGGTGAGACGCCGGAGGTGTACGAGCCGTATGACACGCAGGACCCGTACGACACGCACGAGAACCCACAGAACCACGAGGAGAGCGACGTGCTGCGTCGCGCATTCATGAGGGGCGGCACCGTCACGGTGGCCGCCGGCACGCTGGGCCCGCTCGGGCTCACCTTCGACGCCGTGGCAGCGGACCGTTCCGTCCGCCGTCCCGGTACGAGCGAGGCGGGCGCCCTGGAAGAGGCCGTCCGCAGAATCCGGCTGCTCGACGACCGGCACGGCGCCGACGGCCTCTACCGGCGCGCGGCGGCCCCGCTGCGCGCCGCCTACGCCCTGCTCGACGCGGGCACCACCCGGCAGTCCGTCGCCGAGAGACTGCACTCCGGAGCCGGTGAACTCGCCATCTCGGTGGGCTGGCTGGCCCACGACTCCGGCCGCTTCGACGACGCCCGCTCGCACTACGCGGAGGCGCTCGCGACGGCCCGGATGACCGAGGATCCCGGCCTTGAGGCACACGCCTTCTGCAATACGGCGTTCCTCGCGCGGGACGCCGGCCGGCCACGGGAAGCGGTACGCGCCGCCCAGGCCGCGCAGCGCGTCGGACGCCCGCTGGGCTCCGCCCGCCTGATGTCGCTGCTCGCGCTGCGCGAGGCGGGCGGCTGGGCGGGGCTCGCCGACCGCACCGGCTGCGAACAGGCGCTGGCGCGTGCGCAGGCGCTCTTCGAGCGGGGGCACTCGGACGCCGACCCCGAGTGGATGAGCTTCTACGGAGAGGCCGAGTTGGAGGGGCTTGAGGCGCAGTGCTGGTCGACGCTGGGGGACTGGCCTCGGGCGGCGCGGCATGCGCGGCGTGCGGCGCGTCTTCAGGATCCGCACTTCACTCGGAACATCGCGCTGTACACGGCCGAGCTGGCGGACGACCTCGCGCGGGGTGGCCGTCCTGACGAAGCGGCAACGGCCGGGACGCGGGTACTGGACCTCCTGGACCTGGTTCAGTCGTCGCGGATTCAGACGATGCTGGCGGGGACGGCACGGGTGCTGTTGCCTCATCGGCGAGCATCAGGGGTGTCTACGTTTCTGGAGAGGCACTCAGGGTTGCCTCGTACTGCGGCTTAGTTGCTACGGAGGATGCGTTGTGATTCGTCTGCGGGCCGGTGGGGGCTGGTCGCGCCCACGCGGCGGAGCCGCAAATAGACACAGCCCCGCGCCCCTAAAAACAGGGCGCTCAACGCCTAGGCCGCTAGATGCCCCACGTCGTTCCAGCTCTCGATCGCCGGGTCGCCGTAGGCCCAGCCCAGGACCGACAAGGACGTCGGGTTGAGGCGTATGCGGGCCGCGAAGTCGATCGGGAGGCCCAGCCAGCGTGCGCCGATCGAGCGGAGGATGTGGCCGTGGGCGAAGACCAGGACGTCGCGGTCCTCGGCGCGGGCCCAGGCGACGACCTCGTCCGCGCGGGCGGTCACCTCGGCGAGGGTCTCCCCTTCGGGGACGCCGTCGCGCCAGATCAGCCAGTCGGGGCGTACGGAACGGATCTCTTCCGGGGTCATGCCCTCGTAGGCGCCGTAGTCCCACTCCATGAGGGTGTCCCAGGGGGTCGCGCGGTCGCCGAAGCCGGCGAGTTCGCAGGTCTCACGCGCGCGTGCCAGGGGGCTGGTGCGGACCTCCACCCCGGGGAGGCCGTCGAAGGGGGCCCGGTGCAGTCGCTCGCCGAGCACCTTGGCGCCGCGTCGGCCCTCTTCGAGGAGGGGGACGTCGGTCCTGCCGGTGTGCTTCCCGGACAGCGACCATTCGGTCTGTCCGTGCCGGGCCAGCAGGATGCGCGGTGCCATGAGGGACCCTTCCGGGAGAAAACGAGAGGCGGGTCACTCCATCATCGCGCACCCTTGAGAAGGGCAACCCGGGGGGCGATCTCTGCGTCTTTGAGGTCCGGGGGCGCCGGAAACAGGGCGCGCGCATACGCCGTAAAGTGTTCCGACCGGGCTACCGGGAAGCCGGACCACGGAGCACTGCACCAGTACAGAAGGGGGAGGGCGATCGGATGCCGCAGACCGAGACACCAGGCATCGAGGCGGACCGGCGAAGCCGGCTGCGCTGGTGGACCGAGCTGCCGCTGATCCTCATGGTGTACGCCTCGTACTCGGCGGGCCGGCTGCTGGCCCGGGGCGACACGGCGAGCGCCGTGGACCACGGTCTGGCGATCCTGCGCGTCGAGAAGTTCCTGCACATCAACGCCGAGCACCCGCTCAACCGCCTCTTCACGCGCGAGTCCTGGCTCGGCATCCCGGCCGACTTCTGGTACGCGTCGCTGCACTACCTGGTCACGCCCGCGATCCTGATCTGGCTGTTCAGGTCGCGCTCCCACGTCTACCGCGCGGCCCGCACCTGGCTGATGACGTCCACGTTCATCGGCCTGATCGGCTTCACCCTCCTCCCGACCTGCCCGCCCCGCCTGCTCTCCCCCGGCTACGGCTTCGTCGACACGATGGCCAAGTACAGCTCGTACGGCTGGTGGGGCGGCGACGCGAGCGCGCCGCGCGGCCTGGGCGGCATGACGAACCAGTACGCGGCGATGCCGAGCCTGCACTGCGGCTGGGCGCTGTGGTGCGGTGTGATGCTCTGGCGCCACGGCGGGACGCGGCTGGCCAAGGTCGTCGGGGTCGCCTATCCGCTGCTCACGGCGATCGTGGTCATGGGCACCGCGAACCACTATCTCCTCGACGCGGTCGCGGGCGTGGCCGTGATGGGGCTCGGGTTCCTGCTGGCGCCGCAGGTGATGAAGGCCGCGGACCGGATCAGGGCGCGGTTCGAGGGGCGCGGATCGCTCGTCGCGGCGCGCTCCCGTGACGCCGCTCGGGACGCTTCCCGTGACGCCTCTCATGGCTCAGAAACCTCAATTGTCAGTGGCGGATGCCAGACTTCCCCGGGTGAGCGAATTCCACGGCAGCGCGAGTCACAGCTCGGTACCGGAGCCGAGCCGGGTGCCTCCCCCACGGACGCGGGGGACGGCGCTCCGGCACCGGCTCGCTGAGCTGCGCGGCCCGGACGTCCCGGCCAAGGCGCTGGACGCGCGCGCCCTCGCGGCGCTGGCGGCGAACCCGGGCTGCAAGCGACGGGCGATCCTGGACGGCGCGGGGGTGAACAAGGCGGTGCTGGCCGACGCGCTCGGCTCGCCGTCGGCCTTCGGACAGTCCCAGTTCGCCTTCATGCGGGGCAACGCCTTCGAGGCCCGGGTCAAGGCGGACGGCGGCGCGGAGCTGCTGCGCCTGGTGCACGAGAAGCTGGACCCGGGCGCCGAGCCGCCGACCCGCGCGCGGGTGCCCGAGCTGACCGCGATCGGCCCCGAGGGGCGCGCGGCGCGTACGGCGCTCGCGCTGCGCGAGGGCACCGAGGCCGCCGCCTGGACCCTGCTCGACCACCCGATGCTCGCCCTGGACGTGGCGGGTTCGCCCGCGTTCCTGGAGCCGGACGCGGTCGTCGTGCACCCGGACGGCAGTTGGACGGTCGTGGAGATCAAGTCCTTCCCGATGCTTGACGGTTCGGCGGACCCGGCGAAGGTCGGCGCGGCGGCCCGCCAGTCGGCGGTGTACGTGCTGGCCCTGGAAGAGGTCGCGGCCAAGCTGGATCCCGCTCCCCGGGTCCGCCACCGCGTCCTCCTGGTCTGCCCGAAGGACTTCTCGAACCTGCCCACCGCGTCCGCCGTCGACGTCCGCAAGCAGCGCGCGGTCACCGGTCGCCAACTGGCCCGCCTCACCCGCATCGAGGACATCGCCGACACCCTCCCCGAGGGCACCTGCTTCGCCCCCGACCGCCCGGCCGCCGAGCTGACCGCCGCCGTCGAGTCGGTCCCGGCCGCCTACGCCCCCGAGTGCCTGGCAGCCTGCGAACTGGCCTTCCACTGCCGCGACCACTCCCGCGCGTCCGGCGCGGTCACCTCCCTCGGCCGCTCCCTGCGCGCCGAGTTGGGCGACCTGACGACGGTCGACGAGGTCCTGTCGGCGGCCCACGGCGAGTCCGGCGACCCGGACGACCCGGCGGTGGCGGCACTGCGCAGGGCGGCCGAGCTGCGGGCCGAGGCGCTGGCACACGCCCTGGAGGCGGCCGCATGTCGCTGATCTCGACTCTCGCCCGGCTGGAGGCAGTTCAGACCGGCCGCGCCCAGCCCGCCGCCACCGTCCGCCACCGGCACCTCTCCGAGCACCCCCTCGTCCTCGTGCCGCTCACCACCGCCGGTGAGGCCGGGGCACCCCTCGGCGCCCTCGTCGGCACGGACCGGGACGCGCCGCGGCTGCTCGTCGTACCGCAGCCGCGTGACCGGGACCTCAGGTTCGCGTTCCTCGCCGAACTCGCGGACGTGGTCCTGCCGTACATCGACACGTTCGCGGACGACGTCGAG
Source organism: Streptomyces colwelliae (assembly GCF_048158785.1). Taxonomy (NCBI): domain Bacteria; kingdom Bacillati; phylum Actinomycetota; class Actinomycetes; order Kitasatosporales; family Streptomycetaceae; genus Streptomyces; species Streptomyces colwelliae. The sequence goes on from NZ_JBLTJC010000407.1 coordinate 4,681, forward strand.
GCCGCCGAGCGCAACGAGACCGATCCGGAGACCGGCAAGCGGGTCAAGGTCGAGGTCGAACTGTGCGCGGACGCCCCGCAGTTGATCGTGCCGAGCCGCGCGGGCATCGAGTTGGTCCGGCTGCTGGGGCGTTCGATGCGCTTTCGGCGTACGGCCGAGCAGGACCCGGAGACCCCGCACCCCGCGCCCCCGCGCGTACCGCTGCTCGGGCGGTGGCTGACGCACTTCGGGGAGCGGGCCCGGGTGCCCGGTTCCGCGCTGCTGCTCGCGCTCACCGAGGTGCTCGGCCGGCACTGGGCCACCGGGCAGTCCAGCCTGGAGGACCAGCACCTGGCCGCGCTGCTCGCCTGGATCGATCCGCCGGCCGGTGTCTCCGGTGCCGAGGCAGCGCTCGACGCGGAGCTACGGCGGGACGCGCGGGGCCAGTTGGTGTGCCCGCCGGCCGGCCCGGCCACCGACCCGGCGTTCGACAACAAGCTGCTCGCCCCCGCCATCGAGCGCTACGACCGGGCCCGCACCGCCCTCGCCGCCGCCGAGGACGGCGTGGAGGCGGACGACCGGCTCGGTGAACTCACCGCCGCCGAGCGGGAGATCAGGTCCCTCGTCGAGGGCATCACCCGCCCCACTTGGGACGCGGTGTGGCACGGGATCGACCTGCTGCGGGCGTTGCCGGAGGGCGCGCACGCCGTCGACCGGTGGACCCGCGACCGCTGGTCGTTCACCGGTCACCGGGACCGGATCGTCGCCGGTGAGCCCCCGCAGCCGCGCCGCGACGACGCGGTGACCGCGGCCAACAAGCTGGCCACACGCGAGCGTGAACAGGCCCGGCTGGACGCCCAGGAGGCCCTGGACGACCCGCTGGTGATGGCCGGGCGGCGGCTCGCCGGGGAGGCCTTCGCGGGCGAGGTCATCGATGTCGTCATGGCGTACAGCGAGGGCAGGAGCCCCCGCCCGCGCCCGCTGGTGACCGTCCGCACGGACGACCGGCCGCATCTCGGGGAGCGGGCGAAGGTGTTCCGGTCGCTGGCCGGGAAGCCGCAGTCGGCGGAGTTCGTGGGCCACGAGGAAGAGGGTGCCCTCATCGTCCTGCGGGTGGTCGACAAGATGGGCCGCGGCAAGGAGCCGGAGACCGGTTCGCTGCCGGAGAAGGGCGACCGGATCTGCTTCACGCTGTTCGAGCACGAGCAGCGGGGCGGCGCGAAACTGCCCGACCAGGAGGAGACACCGTGGACGCACGGGGGCCCGCCGGGTGAGGAGAGTGCCGTACAGGAGTCGGCGGACCCGGTGACCGAGGAGGACGTCCTGTGAGCGCCGACATCGCCTTCGACCCCGGTGCCGAGGCCGGCCGCGCGACCGACGCGATCCTCCGCGACACGCTGCACGGCACCGCGCGCGGTGTCGTCGTCGACTCCCCGCCGGGCGCCGGCAAGTCCACGCTCGTCGTCCGCGCGGCGCTCGAACTGGCCGATGCCGGGCGCCCGTTGATGGTGGTCGCGCAGACCAACGCCCAGGTTGACGACCTGGTCGTCCGGCTCGCCGAGAAGAACGGCGAGCTGCCGGTGGGCCGCCTCCACAGCAGTGACGCGGACCCGTATGACAAGGCGCTGGACGACCTGCCGAACGTACGGAAGTCGGCGAAGGCTGGCGAGCTCGCCGGGCTCCCGGTCGTCATCTCCACGGCCGCGAAGTGGGCGCATGTCAAGGTGGACGAGCCGTGGCGGCACGCGATCGTCGACGAGGCGTACCAGATGCGCTCGGACTCGCTGCTGGCCGTGGCCGGGCTGTTCGAGCGGGCGCTGTTCGTGGGCGACCCGGGCCAGTTGGACCCGTTCGCGATCGTCGGCGCGGAGCAGTGGGCGGGCCTGTCGTACGACCCCTCGTCCTCGGCCGTGACGACACTCCTGGCGCACAACCCCGAGCTGCCGCAGCACCGCCTGCCGGTGTCGTGGCGGCTACCGGCGTCGGCGGCCCCACTGGTCTCGGACGCGTTCTACCCGTACACGCGCTTCCGCAGCGGCACGGGCCACGGTGACCGGCGGCTCGACTTCGGTGTCCCGTCGGACGGTTCGGGCCCGGACCGGGTGATCGACGAGGCCGCCGAGTCGGGCTGGGGCCTGCTGGAACTCCCCGCCCGCAGCACCCCTCGCACGGACCCGGAGGCGGTGCGGGCGGTCGCGACGGTCGTACGGCGTCTGCTGGACCGGGGCGGCGCGGCCACATCCGAACGCTCACCCGACCCCACTCCCCTGACCGCCGACCGCATCGCGGTCGGCACCGCGCACCGGGACCAGGCGGCGGCGATCCGCGCGGCGCTGGGCGAGTTGGGCGTCACGGACGTCACCGTGGACACGGCGAACCGGCTCCAGGGCCGGGAGTTCGACGTCACGGTGGTCCTCCACCCGCTCTCCGGCCGCCCCGACGCCACCGCCTTCCACCTGGAGACGGGCCGCCTCTGCGTCCTCGCCTCCCGCCACCGCCACGCCTGCATCGTGATCTGCCGGGCGGGCGTGACCGAACTCCTGGACGACCACCCGTCGACGGAGCCGGTGCAGCTGGGGGTGACGGTGAAGTTCCCGGACGGCTGGGAGGCGAACCACGCGGTGCTGGCGCATCTGGCGGAACACCGGGTGGTGTGGCGGCCGTAGCGCGGAGGAGCACCGTCAGGACAGCGGCGAACCGGGGACGGGCCAGGCGATCGTCGAGGTCGCGTGAGCGATGCGTTCAGGGCCGCCGGGTGGCGGCCAGGTGCCCGCGGCGTAGAGCTCTCGCCGGATGCGGACGCGTTCGTCGAGGCTCTGGAAGGGCCACACATGCACGATGCGTTCGGGGCCGTCGAGCGCGTACATCACGACCGTGACCGGATCGATCGGGTCACGCTCCGGAAGCGCTCGGCGCCAGCCCTGGATCGTTCCTGGCAGACCGCCGGGAACGAGCGTGTAATCACGGATCTCGTACGCCGGCCCGAGCGTCCCGACCTCCACCTTCGGCATCATCGGCAGTCCCGCGAAGCTCGCCACGTCGATGCCGGTGACCTCGGCCGTCCCGGAGAGCGGGTGCCCACCCAGCCGCATGGCGTGCCGGGCGGCGAGGAGGGTTTCCTCGTCCGGGAACGTTCGCAGCACCCAGACACGTCCCAGTTCGCCGTTCTCCGATGTCCACCCGCCGAGCCAGCGTCCGCCGTCGCCCGCGTTCTCCGCCCACACGCGCACGGCTTCGGCGACCCGGGTGCCGTCCATGAGCGCGCTGGTGACCGTGGTCCACTCGTACCGGACCGCTCGCTGTTCCACGGACACGTCCGCGGAGGTGATGGGCGTTTCCCTCACTGTCCCGCCGTTCTCACGATGTGTGGTCCCGCTGCGGCACAACCGCGCGGGATCACTCAACATACGACAGCCGGGAAGCGGTCCGGCCGACGCCCGTGCCATGCGGGCGCCAGCCGATGAATACAGTGCCGGACCACTGGGAAGCCCCTCACATGGCGCCGGATCCCGTGCCTTGCGGGTATGCCCGGGGCCCCTTGCGCCGCCGGGGGACAATGGACGGTGGCCCGCTCGTGAGGCGGGTCGTCCGTGACCTACGAGGAGGAGAAGACATGGCGGAGCAAACGCCGCGTCGCAACGAATCGCGGCTACGCCCCGCGCCCCTGCTCTTCGAGCCCGCGCAGGCGGCCGAGGACCCGGAGCACTTCTTCGACCTGGAGTCGATGGACGACCCCCGCGCGCTGCTGGCCCGTGCGACGGAGCTGACCCACGCGTTCCGCGCCGCGACGGACCGGGCGGTGGAGTTCCAGGCGATCGCGGCGGCCCAACTCGCCGATCCGCGCCGGTTCGACCGGCTGACACCGGCGGACATCGCCGAGCGGGCCGAGTGGACCGAGGACTACGCCAAGAAGATGGTCGAGTTCGGACGGGACCTGCTGCGCGGCAGGGCTGCTGCACCTGCCCGAGGTCGCCGACCTCGTCGCCGTCTGCGAAGTCCTCCAGGACCAAGCGGTTCATGCCCTCGACCGTGTTCCACAGATAGAACGGCGCGTACTGGTTGACCGGCGAACCGTGCATCCCGCGCTCACGCACCAGGTACGCCTTGAGACCGAGCCCGTCCCAGTCGTCGAGCGC
>NZ_JBLTJC010000408.1:0-8745 GCF_048158785.1 Streptomyces colwelliae
AGGTTAGGTTAGCCTATCCTCGCATTTGACCCGAAGGGTGAGTCCCGACCCCGGCCTGGACAAGGCCCGGGAACTGACCGGCCGCGGCTGACGGACGCGTCCCGGCACGGCCGTACACCACGTGACCGCCACCACCGCGTTCGTCGCCGTATCCGTCACGGCCTCGCCCCCGCTCGCGCTCCACGCGAACCGCTCCACCGCCGCACGCAACGCCGCGTTGAGCATCGCTGCCTGGATCATGGGGCGGAGGTCGTCGGCCGGTAGACCGGCACGGTCGGCCAGGGCTTGGGCGAACGCCGGTTCTGCCTCGTCGTAGGTCTGGAGCCAGATCGCGCGGAGGCCCGGTTCCGTGCGGGTGAGGCGTACCAGGGCGCTGCCGGTGGCGCCGTCGGGGCCGGTGGCGGCGAGGAGGCCGGTGGCGAGGGCCGGGTCGAAGAGTTCCGCGAGGGGGTGGCCGGGGCGCCACTCCCGCAGGCGGGCGGCGATCACGTCGATACCGGCCGAGAAGAGTGGTCGTACGCAGCTCTCCTTGCTCGGGAAGTAACGCCACACGGTGCGCGCGGAGACGCCGACCGCCTGGCCGATCTGTTCGCCCGTGGTCGCCACGACGCCCTGGGCGACGAACAGTTCCACCGCGGCCCGGGCGATCTCCAGGCGGATCTCGGTCTTGCGTGCCTCGGTCAGAGGCGGTCGTCCCGTGCGTCCGCTGGGTGCGGTCATCAGTTCCCCTCCGGCTGCGGTCGTGACCTCCCGGAATTCTCCCCCATGACTCACCCACGACTTTATGTCACTCGAAGACATTAAGTCGTAGGGTGAGAGGACCCCGGGCGGCGCAGAGCCCTCGCACAAGGACAGGAGCACCTCATGACCACTGGACTCGACGGACGCAGCGTCATCGTCACCGGAGCGGGCTCGGGCATCGGGCGGGCCGCCGCCCTGGCCTTCGCCGCGGAAGGCGCCAAGGTCGTGGTGGCCGATCTGAACGTCGACGGCGCCGAGGCGGTCGTCAAGGAGATCGAGCAGGCGGGCGGTACCGCGGTCGCGGTCACGGGTGACCTGAGCGAGCAGGCGGTGGTGGACGAGGTGGTCGCGACCGCCGTGGAGCGGTTCGGCGGGGTCGACGTCCTGGTGAACAACGCGGGGATTATGGACCGCATGTCGGCGCTGGCGGACGTGGCCGACGCGGAGTGGGAGCGGGTAATCCGGGTCAACCTGACCGCGCCCTTCCTGCTCACCCGGGCCGTGCTGCCGCACATGCTGACGGCGGGCCGGGGCGCGATCGTGAACACCGCCTCCGAGGCGGGCCTGCGGGGCAGCGCGGCGGGCGCCGCCTACACGGCCTCGAAGCACGGAGTGGTGGGCCTGACCAAGAACCTCGCCGTGATGTACCGCAAGCAGGGCATCCGGGCCAACGCCATCGCCCCCGGCGCCACGGCGACCAACATCTCCGTGGACGCCGACCGGGAGGGCCTCGGTCCGGCAACGCTCGGCCCGCACTTCGTCAATGTCGGCCGCCTGGCGCAGCCCGAGGAGCAGGCCGCCGCCATCGTGTTCCTCGCCTCGGACGCGGCCAGCAACATCAACGGCGTGATCCTGCCCGTCGACGACGGCTGGTCGGCAGTCTGACGTCCCGCCCCGGAGGGCTCGGCAGGCGCGACAGGCTGCGCCCTACGACCCTGGACGCTCAGCGGCGCCCTGCACGAAAAGCCGTGCCAGCCGCTGCCCCGTCTCCACCGCCGCCGCATGATCCTCGATGGGTTTCACCTGCGAGTCCTTGAACACGATGTAGGTGACGCCGGTGTCCGTCCCGCCACCGCGCGGGTCGGCGCGGATGCCCAGACCCTTGGCCGTGGCGTACGACGCCTCGCCGATGATGTCGTGCGGTCCGACGTCTCCTACGACGGCGTACTGCACCCGGTCCCGGTAGACGACGGCGGCGACCGAGCCGCCGCCGACGCCGTGGTCGCGGTGGTTCCAGCGGGCGCTTGCGCCGGGGACCACGATGTACGGGAGCCGTTCGGCGTCGAGATAGCGGCCGTCGGACTGCTGGTACGCCGTCATGGAGGAGAAGAGCGGGTCGGTGCGCGCGTTGCAGCGGGCGCCGGCTTGGCCGTCGCAGTCGATGTCCAGGTCGGCCTTCCAGTAGACGGCCTCCTTGGTGCCGCAGACCGGGATCGTCGCGCGCTCCCCGTCGTCGCTGCGGTACCGGCCGCGCGAGACGGGCGTGCAGTCACGCACCTTGGCCAGCAGGTCGGCGGCGCGGACGTCACCCTCGCGCAGCGCCGCCGGCCCCGCCAGCGGGCGGGCGAGGGCGACGGGTGCGGCGGGCAGCGTGGTCGGGGCGAGCAGGGCGGCGCCGGCCGCGGCCAGCGTCAGCGTCTGGACACGCACGATAGAGGACCCTCTCCTGGGGGATCTGACGGACACTCAGCCCACCCTGGTACCGGTCCGATCGGGCGGCCACCTGTAGGGGGCCGGACGGTGCACGCCCGAACTCCCGAACTCCCGAAGGAAGGGGAGGCCCTGAGTTCGCGTCACTCCCGACGGGGGCCGGGGACCCGAGCCCGTGTCGGCTCCGGCCACCCGGCCGCCCGCGCCGGCGCGGGATCAGCGACGACAGCGGTCCGCGCCACCGGCATGAACTGCCCACTTCCAGGGGCGAGTTCAGCCGTGAGGACTTCAGCATACGTAACCCTCGCGCCCCATCGGCAACGGCGCCCCTCTTGATGCGGTCGCCCCACCCGGGTCATATTGGTCCGGACCTTTTCCGTCGTGTGGTGCCCGCGTGATGCCGGGGAGGCAGAATCGTGCGACGCGTCCGTGCCGCCTTCACTCTCTCCCGTGCCGCCCTCGCTCTCCCCCGTACGGCACTGGTGTGCGCCGCGCTCCTGCTGCTCGCGTCCTGCGGCATGAGCGAGGAGGGGGACGGCCACGCCCCCGGCGCCCCGGCCGGCGTCACGGCCGCCGCGGGGAGTGCGACCAGCGTGCACGTCATGTGGGACGCAGTGACGGCGAACCCGGGTATCGGCACCTACGAGATATATCGGGGCACCACAAAGGTGAAGGAAGTAGCAGGCTCCGAGCACATGGTGGATGTCACCAGGCTCCGGCCCGCCACCCTGTACTCCTTCACCGTGCGGGCCCGGGACACCGACGGCCGCCTGGGACCGCGCAGCCGGACGGTCCGGGCTCGGACACCGGTCGCCGTCGCGGCCGACCGCTCGGCACCCACCCGTCCACGCACCCCGCAGGGCCGCGCCATCGGCAGCCGGGCCGTCCAACTGTCCTGGGGCGCCTCGACGGACGACCAGGGTGTGGTGTCGTACGACATCTATCAGGGCAGGGCGAAGATCCACAGTGTGGGCGGAGCCCAGACCGCGACCGTCGTCACGGGGCTGCGGCCCAGCACCCGCTACTCCTTCACCGTGCGGGCCCGGGACGCCGCCGACAATCTCTCACCCGCGAGCACGGCCGTCCCGCTCACCACCGCACCCGGCAGTGACGACGGAAGCGGCACCGCCCCCACCGACTTCCGCGCGACCACGCACCGGGGCGACGACGGGGCCTACTACATCGACCTGTCCTGGGTGCCGCCGCGCACGGACGGGGTGGTCACGGAGTACCAGATCCACCTCGACGGAAAGCCGGCCACCTCGCTGGTCTGGGGCGGAACCGCGCCGCGCGATCACGCGAAGTACAGCTTCTACGCCGGCGGGGATGCCGGGGTCAGCCACCGGGTGCGGCTCAGGGCGCGGTTGCCGGACGGTACGTGGGGCGGGTTCTCGGCGGAGCGGACGGTGACGACGGGCGATGCCGGGCCGTAGAGAACCGCAGGGAACCCTAGGGAACCGTAGGGGACTCAGCTCATGACGGCGGGGCGGCCGCTCGGGCTGTCGCAGCCGACGCCCTGCCCCTGCCTTCTGCCCCCTGACCGCGCATCACCCCTGAGCCGGACGAAGGAATCCGTCACCTGCCCGGTCCCCGTCCGCATGCGGGACGGGCCGGGGACGCGTTGGCTTCCTTGGAGGCAGCACGGCCGTTTCCCGATCCCGGCGGCGCAAGGGATGTTCCGCCAACCGTGCCGCCGGAGGGCAGTCCCATGCGCACTATTCAGCTACTACTCCGCTCCGGCCTGACCGTGACAGCCGCCGCCGCTCTTCCCCTCGCCCTGACCGCCGGTACCGCCGGCGCGGCGTCGGGTATCTCCGTGAGCACGACCGGGACCACGGTCTCGGTCACGACCAGCGCGTGCTCCCAGAACCGCACCACCGGCGTCTGGGGCACCGGCTCACTCCTCACCAGCAGTCAGGGGAGCTTCGCCGAGGGCCGCAAGGCGACCCTGGCGGGGACGACCGTCAGCCAGTCCACCGCCTGGACCAATGTCACCCCGGGCACCTACACCGTCATCGTGATGTGCCAGAACGCCAGCACGCCCGCGGGCACCCAGTCCGTGATCGTGTCCAGGTCCACGACCCCCACGGCCACGGCCTCGCCCACACGCGGCGTCATGGGCGGCCTCGGCGGGGCCACCAAGGACTACGGCCCGCTCACCCTGGCGGCGGGCGGCGGCCTGGTGGGGGTCGGCGTCATCGCGACGGCCTGGTTCCTGCGCAGACGCGCGAAGCCGTACCGCCTCTGACCGTCCGTCCGCCACCGACGGTCCGTCGGTCCATCTATCTCCGACCGTCCGCACTCAGGAGGGGCCGCCCGACCGGCGGCCCCTCCCCCATGTCCTACGGCGACTCGCCCCCCACGCGCTACGGCAGTTCGGCGAACTCCTCGATCGCGTGCGTGAGCCACTGTGTCCAGAAGGTCTCCAGGTCGATGCCGGCGCGCAGCACGAGGTGCTGGAGCCGGTCCTGGGGGCTGTCCCGGCCGGGCGGGAAGTCGCGCTTCTCGATCTCCTCGTACTCCGCCAACTGCCGCTGGTGCAGGGTGAGATGGCGGCGCAGGTCGGCCTCGATGCCGTCCGTGCCGACGACCGCCGCCGCGCGCAGGCGCAGCAGCATCGTGTCGCGCAGCGGCTTGGGGTCCTGGGCGGACGCGGTCCAGCGGGCCAGTTCGGCGCGGCCCGCGGGCAGGACCTCGTAGCGCTTCTTCTGGCCGCGGGCCGGCTGCTCGGACGCGAGTGCCCTGATCTGGCCCTCGGCCTCCAGTTTTCCCAGCTCGCGATAGATCTGCTGGTGCGTCGCCGACCAGAAGTAACCGATCGACCGGTCGAAGCGCCGGGTCAGTTCGAGACCCGAGGACGGCTTCTCCAGAAGGGCGGTGAGGATCGCGTGCGGGAGTGACATGGAGGTCATCCTAGGGACGGGCCTCGGGGTTCAGAGGGCGGCCGCGACCTCGGTGCCCTGCTTGATGGCGCGCTTGGCGTCCAGTTCGGCGGCCACGTCGGCGCCCCCGATGAGGTGCACGCTGCGGCCGGCGGCGGTCAACTCGTCGTACAGGTCGCGGCGCGGGTCCTGCCCGGTGCACAGGACGACCGTGTCGACCTCCAGGACGGTGGAGCGGCCGTCGACGGTGACGTGCAGTCCGGCGTCGTCGATCAGGTCGTACTGGACGCCCGGGACCATGGTGACGCCCCGGTGCTTGAGTTCGGTGCGGTGGATCCAGCCGGTGGTCTTGCCGAGGCCGGCGCCGACCTTGGTGGCCTTGCGCTGGAGGAGGTGGACGCTGCGCGGCGGGGCGGGTCGCTCGGGTGCGGTGAGGCCGCCGGGGGCCGCGTAGTCCATGTCGACGCCCCAGGCGCGGAAGTACGTCGCCGGGTCCTCGCTCGCCTTGTCGCCGCCGTCCGTGAGGAACTCGGCGACGTCGAAGCCGATGCCGCCCGCGCCGAGGATCGCGACGCGGTCGCCGACGGGGACGCGGTCGCGCAGGACGTCGAGGTAGCTGACGACGCTGGGGTGTTCGACGCCGGGGATGTCGGGGGTGCGCGGGGTGACGCCGGTGGCGACGACGACCTCGTCGTAGTCCGCCAAGTCACCTGAGGTGACTGGCGTGTTGAGGCGCACGGCCACCGCGTGCTCGTCGAGCCGGGTGCGGAAGTAGCGCAGCGTCTCGTCGAACTCCTGCTTGCCGGGGACCTGCCGGGCGACGTTGAGCTGTCCGCCGATCTCGCTCGCGGCGTCGAAGAGGGTGACCTCGTGACCGCGTTCGGCGGCCGAGACCGCGCAGGCCAGACCTGCCGGACCCGCACCCACCACCGCGACGCGTTTGCGCAACCGCGTTGGGGCGAGGACGAGTTCGGTCTCGTGGCAGGCGCGCGGGTTGACCAGGCAGGAGGTGATCTTGCCGCTGAAGGTGTGGTCGAGGCAGGCCTGGTTACAGCCGATGCAGGTGTTGATGGCGTCGGAACGGTCGGCCGCGGCCTTGGCGACGAAGTCCGGGTCGGCGAGCATCGGGCGGGCCATCGACACCATGTCGGCGTACCCGTCGGCGAGCAACTGCTCTGCCAGCTCAGGGGTGTTGATGCGGTTGGTGGTGACGAGCGGGATCGAGACCGCACCCATCAGCTTCTTGGTCACCCAGGTGTACGCCCCGCGCGGCACCGAGGTCGCGATGGTCGGGATGCGTGCCTCGTGCCAGCCGATGCCGGTGTTGATGATGGTCGCCCCGGCCGCCTCAACCGCCTTGGCGAGACTGGTGACTTCGTCGAGCGTGGAGCCGCCCGGCACGAGGTCCAGCATCGACAGCCGGTAGATGATGATGAAGTCCTCGCCGACGGCCTCGCGCACCCGGCGCACGATCTCGACGGGGAAGCGCATCCGGTTCTCGTACGGGCCGCCCCAGCGGTCGTCGCGGTGGTTGGTCTGTGCGGCGATGAACTCGTTGATGAGGTAGCCCTCGGAGCCCATGATCTCGACGCCGTCGTACCCGGCCTGCCGGGCGAGGCGGGCCGCGCGGGCGTAGTCCTCGATGGTCTGCTCGACCTCGTCGTCGGTGAGCGCGCGGGGCGGGAAGGGGCTGATCGGCGCCTGGACGGCGCTCGGCGCGACGAGGTCCTGGTGGTAGGCGTAGCGCCCGAAGTGCAGGATCTGCATCGCGATCCGCCCGCCCTCGCGGTGCACGGCGGCGGTGATCTCGGCGTGCTGTGTGGCCTCGGCGTCGGTGGTCAGCTTGGCGCCGCCCTCGTAGGGCCGGCCGGCCTCGTTGGGCGCGATGCCTCCGGTGACGATCAGGCCGACTCCGCCACGCGCGCGTGCCGCGTAGAACTCCGCCATGCGCTCGAATCCGCGCTCGGCTTCCTCCAGGCCTATGTGCATGGAGCCCATGAGGACGCGGTTGGGCAGTGTGGTGAAGCCCAGGTCGAGCGGGTTCAGCAGGTGCGGGTAACGGCTCATCGGGGCCTCCGTGCGCGGTGTCGTGCCTCTTTTGTAGAGGACGGGGAGGCCTTTATGCAACTAGTTGCACAATCGGAGGGAGACGGGTGGTCGCGGTCGCCGCACGTGACCACCCCTGCGGCCGAGGCGCGTGAGTTCGTGCGCCGCACGCGGCCTCCCCCTCCCCCCGGAGTCGCCACACACGATCTCCCCGGGGCCGGCTGCCCCCGATTCACAGGGATTTATTACTGCTTCTTTATCTCCCGCCCCGGAGAATCACAGGCAGGCGTGCCGGTGGGATGCCGCGCGCGTGGCCTAGGGAGCGAGCCGTGACGCACGATCCTGAGCACGACGCCGGCGACAACGCGGCGATACCTCCGATGCCCGACCACGCGCCTGAGTGGGAGGTCCTCACGGGACCCGGCGGCGCGGAGCGTGACCGGGGTCTCGACCGGTTGTGGCGGCAGCGGTCGCGGCGGGCCCGGGCGGTGATCGCCGTGGCCACCGTGGGTGTGCTGGCGCTCGGCGGGACCGTCGCCTACGCGGCGACCTCGGGGAGTTCGGGCAGCGACGCCGTACCCGCCGCCGCAGGGTCCCCGTCGGGAACGCCGTCGCCCGGTGGGCCCGGCTTCCGGCACGGGGGCGGTGGGGGCTTCGGGCTCGGCGGCGCGGCCGTGCACGGCGAGGCGACGGTCAAGGACGACGCCACCGGCAAGTGGATCGTACGGATCTGGCAGCGCGGGACGGTCACGAAGGTCGACGGCGACCAGGTCACCGTCAAGAGCGACGACGGCACCTCGTGGACCTGGACCGTGGGCTCCGACGCCAAGGCCCAGGGCGCCGCCGCCCTCAAGAAAGGCGACACGGCCTCCCTGACCGGCACCCGCTCCGACACCGGCACCCGCACCGCCGACCGAGCCTTCACCGGCACCTTCGACCGCAAGGGCCCGGGCGACGGACGAGGCGGACCGGGCGGCCGAGGCCCCGGCCCCTGGGGACGCGGCGACAGCAGCCCGAGCCCCACACCCAGCCCGTCCGGCAGCGGAGCTACGACCTGACCGACGCCCACACCCGCACCTTCGCCCGCACGGCCCGGGCAACGGACGAGACGGGCCAGGGGGACGCGGCCCCGGACCCTGAGGACGCGGCAACAGCGGCCTGAGCCCCACACCAGGCCCGCCCGGCAGCGACGCTACGACCTGACCGGCACCCGCACCGACGCCTTCGCCCGCAACGGCCTGGGCGAAAGACAAGGCGGGCCGAGCAGACGCGACCCCAGCCCCCGAGAGAACGCACCGGCCACGGCCCGAGCACCGCACCCCGGCCGCCCGGCCGACGGTGGCCCCAGCGCCACGCCCAGCCCCTCCGTCAGCGACGCTACGACCTGACCAGCACCCGTACCCGCACCGCCGACCGAGACTTCACC
>NZ_JBLTJC010000409.1:0-8698 GCF_048158785.1 Streptomyces colwelliae
CTACACGGCCGAGCAGTCCAGCGACCTGTACATCACGGACGGTTCGATCGACGACTACCTCTGGGGCAGTCAGAAGATCTTCGACTACACCTTCGAGATGTACCCGACGTCCAGTTCCGCGGTGTGGCGCTTCGACGACAAGGCGTCGCCGTACGCGTACATCGCCCCCTTCTTCCTCGTCTTCGGTGCCTTCGGCCTCTACCCGATGCTGTACACGGGCTGGATAGCCCTGCACCGGGTGGAGATGACGAGCCTGAACCAGTCCGAGTGGGTCGGCTGGCACAACTTCGCCACGATCCTCCAGGACTCCGAGTTCTGGACGGCCGTCACCAACACCTTTGTCATCGGGGTCATTTCGACCGTCCCGCAGCTCCTGATGGCCCTGGGCTTGGCGCACCTGCTCAACTACAAGCTGCGCGCCAGCACGGTCTGGCGGACGGTGATCCTCACCCCGTACGCCACCTCGGTGGCGACCGCGGCCCTCGTCTTCGCCCTGGTCTTCCGGGCCGACGGAGGTCTGCTCAACTGGGTGCTGCACTTCGTCGGCATCGGCAACACCGACTGGGGCAACGGGGAGTGGACGTCCAAGATCGCCATCTCGATCATCGTGATCTGGCGCTGGACCGGCTACAACACCCTGATCTACCTGGCGGCCATGCAGGCCGTGCCCGCCGACCTGTACGAAGCGGCCTCGATCGACGGAGCGACGCGCTGGCAGCAGTTCCGCAAGGTGACCGTTCCCTCGCTGCGGCCGACGATCCTGTTCACCATCGTCATCTCGACCATCGGTTCCATGCAGCTGTTCGGTGAGCCGCTGCTGCTCCAGGGCGGCACGCTCGGCTCCACCGGGGGGAGCGAGCACCAGTACGAGACGCTGAGCATCTATCTCTTCAACTACGGCTGGAAACTTGGGCACTTGGGCCCGGCCGCGGCCGTGGCCTGGGCCATGCTCGTCCTGCTCCTGCTCATTGCCCTGATCAACTGGATCGTCGGCCGGTTCGTGCGCAACAGCGCGGCCTGACGGGAGCGATATCGATGACCACGACCAGCCCCACCAAGACCGCGCCGGACCTCGACCCGGCGCCGCTGCCCATCACCCCGGGCGAGGGCCGCCGACGCTTCAAGCTGGGCGCCGGCCAGCAGCTCAAGGGCGGCCCGTTCACCTACGCCACCCTGACCGTCGTAGGCCTGTTCTCGATCTTCCCGCTGTACTGGACGCTGGTGGCCGCCTCGCACGACCAGCAGCGGGTCCTCGACAGCCCGCCGCCGTTCCTGCCGGGCGGCCGGCTGTGGAGCAACCTCCAAGCGGCCTGGGAACAGGCCCACTTGGGGAAGGCGATCGTCAACACCGTGATCGTGGCGGGCTGCATCACCGCGGCCACGCTGTTCTTCTGCACCCTCGCCGGTTACGCCTTCGCCAAGATGCGCTTCCGCGGCCGTGGCGCCCTGATGACCGCGGTCATCGCCACCCTGACGATCCCGCCCCAACTCAGCGTCGTACCACTGTTCATGATGATGGCGGACATCGGCTGGGGCGGAAAACTGGAGTCGGTGATCTTCCCGACCCTCGTCGGCGCCTTCGGTGTCTTCTTCATGCGCCAGTACCTGTCGGAGGCCCTGCCGTACGAGCTCATCGAGGCGGCCAAGGTGGACGGGGCGTCCAACATCCGCATCGTCTGGAACGTGGTCCTGCCCGCGGCCAGGCCCGCGATGATGGTGCTCGGGATGCTCACCTTCGTGCAGGCGTGGAACGACTTCTTCTGGCCCTTCCTCGCCCTGAACCAGGACAACCCCACCATCCAGGTGGCGCTCGGCCAGCTCAGCGCCTCCTACACCCCCGACCAGAGCATCGTCATGGCCGGAGCGCTGATCAGCACCCTGCCGCTGCTGCTGGTGTTCGTGATCTTCGGCAAGCAGATCATCGGAGGCATCATGGCGGGCGCCGTCAAGGGCTGACGCCGGACTGCCCAACTCCCGTTCGGGCAAGCCCCGTTCACCGTCCCGTACGGCCCGCTCCGCACGCGGGCCGTACCCGGCCGGGCGCCCGCCGTCGTGCCCCGTCCGCTTCCCCTCACCGCCGGATCGCCGTCCGGCGTCTACTCACCCCACTCCGGGAGCGCTCACATGACTGCCGTACGACAGGAAACCAAGGCCGAGCCGGCCTCCGCCACCACCTTCCCCCCGGGCTTCGTCTGGGGTGCCGCCACCGCCGCCTACCAGGTGGAGGGTGCCGCCGCGGAGGACGGCCGGACCCCCTCCATCTGGGACACCTTCAGCCACACGCCGGGGAAGGTGCGCAACGGCGACACCGGCGACATCGCCGCCGACCACTACCACCGGTACCGCGACGACGTGGCGCTGATGAAGGACCTCGGTCTGAAGGCGTACCGGTTCTCCATCTCCTGGTCCCGGGTCCAGCCCACCGGCCGCGGACCGGCCGTGGAGCGCGGTCTCGACTTCTACCGCCGGCTCGCCGACGAGCTCCTGGCGGCCGGCATCACCCCCGTCGCCACCCTCTACCACTGGGACCTGCCACAGGAGTTGGAGGACGCGGGCGGCTGGCCGCAGCGCGACACCGCGCACCGCTTCGCCGACTACGCCGAGATCATGGGCCGGGCCCTCGGCGACCGCGTCGGCCTGTGGACCACCCTCAACGAGCCCTGGTGCAGCGCGTTTCTGGGCTACGGCTCGGGGGTGCACGCGCCGGGCCGCACCGACCCGGCGGCCACCCTGCGCGCCGCCCACCACCTCAACCTGGGGCACGGCTTGGCGGTCGGGGCGCTGCGCGAGGTCCTGCCGGCCTCCGCGCAGACCTCCATCACCCTCAACCTGCACCAGGTGCGCCCGCTCACCGACAGCCCCGAGGACGCGGAGGCCGCACGCCGTATCGACGCGGTCGGCAACAGGATCTTCACCGGCCCCCTGCTCGACGGCGCCTACCCCGAGGACCTGCGCGCCGACACCGCGCATCTCGTCGACTGGGCGGAGCTGGTGCGCGACGGCGACCTGGCCGAGATCTCCCGGCCCATCGACGTGCTCGGCGTCAACTACTACGCGCCGACCGTCGTCTCGGCCGGCTCCGGCACCGGCACCACCAAGAACGACGGCCACGGCGCGAGCGCCCACTCACCGTGGACCGGCTCCGAGAACGTGGACTTCCACCTCGCCAACGACCACCTCACGGCGATGAACTGGGCGATCGACCCCAGCGGCCTGCACACCCTCCTGACCGACCTGGCCGCATCGCACCCCGGGCTGCCGCTGATGGTCACGGAGAACGGCGCCGCGTTCGACGACTACGTCTCCCCCGAGGGCGTGGTCAACGACCCGCAGCGGATCGCCTACCTGCACTCCCACCTCGACGCGGTCCGCCGGGCCATCACCGACGGAGCGGACGTGCGCGGCTACTTCCTGTGGTCCCTCCTCGACAACTTCGAATGGTCCTACGGCTATTCGAAGCGCTTCGGCGCCGTCTACGTCGACTACTCCACGCAGCGCCGTATCCCCAAGGCGAGCGCCCACTGGTACGCAGGGGTGATCCGGGGGAACGCGCTGCCGACGGCCGGCGAGGACGGGTGAGGCCCGACGGGCGAGGACCCCGGTCGACGAGGGACGATGGAGGGCGGGGCGTCCGGGCCTCGGCTGTTACATTCCTGGCCTGAAAGCTGCGAACGGAAGGCGGCGACCATGGCGGTCAGCGGTGGGCGGAACCGGGGCGGCAGGCGGCCGACCCTGGAGGAGGTCGCCGCCCGTGCCGGTGTGGGCCGCGGCACGGTCTCCCGGGTGATCAACGGCTCGCCCAGGGTCAGCGACGCGACCCGCGCCGCCGTCGAGGCGGCGGTCGCGGAGCTCGAGTACGTCCCGAACACGGCGGCCCGTGCGCTGGCCGCCAACCGCACGGACGCGATCGCCCTCGTCGTCCCCGAGCCGGAGACCCGCTTCTTCGCGGAACCGTACTTCTCGGACATGCTCAAGGGCGTCGGCACCCAACTGTCCGACACCGAGATGCAGTTGCTGCTCATCTTCGCGGGCAGCGACCGGGAGCGGCAGCGCCTCGCCCAGTACCTGGCAGCGCACCGTGTGGACGGCGTCCTGCTCGTCTCGGTCCACGCGGACGACCCGCTGCCGGACCTGCTGGCCGCGCTGGAGATCCCGGCGGTGATCAGCGGCCCCCGGTCGGCCGCCGAGCCCCTGACCTCGGTCGACTCCGACAACTACGGCGGCGCCCGCTCGGCCGTGGAACACCTCCTGTCCCGCGGTCGCAGACACATCGCCCACATCACCGGCCTCCTCGACGTGTACGGCGCCCAGCGCCGCGTCGACGGCTACCGCGAGGCACTCCTGGACGCGGGCCACGAAGTGGACGAACACCTCATCCAGCCGGGCGACTTCACCGAGGAGGGCGGCCGCCGGGCGATGAAGGAACTGCTGGCCCGCCGCCCCGACGTGGACGCGGTCTTCGCCGGCTCGGACGTGATGGCGGCGGGCGCCCGCCAGGTCCTCCGCGAGGAGGGCCGCGTGATCCCCGACGACGTGGCCCTGGTCGGCTACGACGACTCGGCCATAGCCCGCCACATGGACCCACCCCTCACGAGCGTCCGCCAGCCGATAGAGGAAATGGGCCGCGCGATGATCGACCTGCTCCTCGCCGAGATCGCGGACCGCCGCCCGTCCACGTCCCGGGGCCTGGAACGCCGACAGGCGGTACTGGCAACGGAGTTGGTGATTCGGGCGTCGTCCTGAAAGAAGGGGGCGCGTCAGGGGTTTCCTCTCCCCACCCGGCCGTTCACCGTCCAGGCTGGGTCCCATGACACCCCGTCCTCATCCCCTCCTGGCCGTCGACAGGATCCCCGCCACCGAGCCCTACCTCCGCACGGTGGGCGAGGTGTTCCGGTCCTTCCGTGAGCAGGACTCCGGGTGTGTCTCCTACGGTGTCCAACTCCCGGACGGGGAACGCTGGTTCGTGAAGGAGGCGACAACTGCCGCCGCCCAGGCCTCACTTGACGGTGCCTGGGAGTTCCACCGGGTGGTGCGGCACCCGGCGATCGTCCCGCAGTTGCATCGGATCGCGGTGGCGGACAGTGGGCGTACGGCGGTCGTCATGCCCTGGCGTCACGGGGAGTCGCTCTACGGCCCCGCCCGGGCGCGGTTCCGTGCCCTGCCCCTCGCCTCCGTGCTGCGCGCCGTCGACCGCGTCCTGGACGCGCATCTCGCGGTGGAGGCCGCGGGGATGGTGGCGGTCGATCTGTACGACGGGGCGTTCCTCTACGACTTCGGCGGCGACGTCCTGCATCTCATCGACCTCGACGAATACCGGCCCGGCCCTTTCCTCCTCCAGGAGGACCGACTCCCCGGGTCCGCCCGGTTCATGGCCCCCGAGGAGTGGCACCATGGCGCCCGCATCGACATCCGTACGACGGTCTACGCGCTCGGCCGCACCGCTCGCCTCCTTCTCGACGTCGGCGATGGCGAGCGGGCCTGGCGGGGGACCGCGGGTCAACTCGCCGTCCTGGAAAGGGCCACCCGCGCCGATCCCGCCGAACGGTTCGTGGGCGTACGGGAGTTCACGGACGCGTGGCGCGCCGCCACCTGATCTCGCCGTCCTGCCACTGGTCGGTCGGCGTCAGGCCCGCCGCCGTGGCGACCGCCGCGGATGCCCGGTGGTCCGGGTGGATGTGCGCCACGATCGTAGAGACCGCGTGTTCTTCGAGCCACGACACCAGGCCCTGCGCCGCCTCGCTCGCCAGGCCTCGGCCCTGCCAGGGTGCCCCGACCACCCAGGCGATCTCGGCCCCGGACCCGGTCACGGTGGCTTGGACGGTGCCCGCGAGGTGGGCATCGGTGCGGAGGCAGAGGACCCAGTTGAGCCAGGAGACCGCCGGGTCCGGGGAGCCGGCGACCAGGCGCTCGTAACGAGTGCGAAGCGCGGTGGGAGTGAGGGGAGCCCCGCCGGTGAAGGTGTGGAGGGTGGGGGAGGAGAGGACCGTGGCCATCTCGGTGGCGTGCTCCGCACGGAGGGGGAGGAGGTCGAGACGGGTGGTGCGGATGCGCGCTGGGTACATGGGAGGCTCCGGAAAACGAATCAGCCGGTGACTTCGTTTCCGAAGTCACCGGCTGATTACTTGGGGTGAGTGACGGGACTTGAACCCGC
Source organism: Streptomyces colwelliae (assembly GCF_048158785.1). NCBI lineage: Bacteria > Bacillati > Actinomycetota > Actinomycetes > Kitasatosporales > Streptomycetaceae > Streptomyces > Streptomyces colwelliae. The sequence continues at coordinate 6,152 of NZ_JBLTJC010000409.1, forward strand.
GACTTCCTGGACCACAACCAGGTGCTCTACCAGCTGAGCTACACCCACCATGCCCGGTCGTTCACTCTGAAAGTTTCCGACCGGCCGAGAAAAAGTGTACAGGGTCCGAAGGGGTGCTCGCGCACGCCTTTTACGAGGTGGGCTGGACGTGCTTCGCGGCGATCGTGCGGGCCGTTTCGGAGTCGGGACCGGGCTGCGGGACGAAGATCGCCTCGCGGTAGTAGCGCAGCTCGGCGATGGACTCGCGGATGTCGGCGAGGGCGCGGTGATTGCCCTTCTTCTCGGGGCTGTTGAAGTACGCCCGCGGGTACCAGCGGCGGGCCAGCTCCTTCACCGAGGACACGTCCACGATGCGGTAGTGGAGGTACTCCTCCAGGGTCGGCATGTCACGGAGGAGGAAACCGCGGTCGGTACCGACCGAGTTGCCGCACAGCGGGGCCTTGCCCGGCTCCTTGACATGCTCCCGGATGTACGCCAGGACCAGCTCCTCGGCGTCGGCCAGCGTCGTACCGCCGGCCAACTCGTCGAGCAGGCCGGATGCGGTGTGCATCTGGCGTACTACGTCCGGCATCGTCTCCAGCGCCTGGTCCGGCGGGCGGATGACGATGTCCACCCCTTCGCCGAGCACGTTCAGCTCGGAGTCGGTGACGAGGGCGGCCACCTCGATGAGAGCGTCGTCGGACAGCGAGAGGCCGGTCATCTCGCAGTCGATCCACACCATGCGATCGTTCATGTGTCTAACCTTAAGGTGCGCGCCGCCCGGCTGGACCGACCGTGCGGTGACCTTGTGCCGCGGGGCATGCGAAAACCCCCGGAGATCTCCTGCGAGAGACCTCCGGGGGCGTGCTGTCGCTACGTCGCGCTCCGCTGGCCGGGCAGACTCGCCGCCCGACTTGTGGCGTACGCCTCACGGCCGTTCTCCGCCGAGGCGGCCGACGCGGACGCCGTCGCCGACAGCGCGCTCGCCGCCGTACGACGTGTCTGCATCGGGACCGGGCCGTCCGGGTGCAGCGCGGGTGGCAGCCCGGCCGGACCCAGGGACGCCGGACCGCCGGGCTGGCCGGGAGCGCCGTCGCCGTCCGCCTGCTTGTCGCCCTGGGGCCTGCGGGCGCGGTAAGCGGCCCGGTAGGCGGCGGGCGACGAGCCCAACTGGCGCCGGAAATGGCCGCGCAGGGCCACCGGCGAGCGGAAGCCGCAGCGACCCGCGACCTCGTCCACCGAGTAGTCCGACGTCTCCAGCAGGCGCTGCGCCTGAAGCACCCGCTGCGTGATCAGCCACTGCAGGGGAGCGCTCCCGGTGAGCGAGCGGAAGCGGCGGTCGAACGTACGCCTGCTCATGTACGCGCGTGCCGCCAGCGTCTCCACGTCGAACTGTTCGTGGAGGTGCTCCAGCGCCCAGGCGACGACCTCCGCGAGCGGGTCGGCGCCGATCTCCTCTGGTAAAGACCGATCGAGGTAGCGCTCCTGACCGCCGCTTCGGCGCGGTGGGACCACCAGGCGCCGGGCGAGCGCGCCGGCCGCCTCGTTGCCGTGGTCCGTCCGCACGATGTGGAGGCAGAGATCGATTCCGGCCGCCGTACCGGCGGACGTGAGTACGTCTCCGTCGTCGACGAAGAGTTCCCTCGGATCCACGTGCACCGACGGATAGCGCTTGGCCAGCGTCGGTGCGTACATCCAGTGGGTGGTCGCGGGACGGCCGTCCAGCAGGCCCGCCGCGGCCAGCACGAAGGCGCCGGTGCACAGGCCGACGATGCGGGCCCCTTCTTCGTGCGCGCGGCGGATCGCGTCGAGTGCCTCCTCCGGCGGCGGCGAGGTGATCGACCGCCAGGCCGGCACGACGACGGTGCCCGCCCGTGAGATCGCTTCCAAGCCATGCGGTGTGGTGAGTTCCAGCCCGCCCGTGGTGCGCAACGGACCTTCTTCGCCGCCGCACACAAGCAGGCGGTAGCGCGGAACTCCGGCGTCCTGCCGGTCGATTCCGAACACCGACAGCGGTATGGAACTCTCGAAGATGGGGCCGCCGCTGAACAGCAGCACCGCGACGATCTCCTTGCGGCGTCGCCCGGAAAGCTTCCGGGCCGCGGCTTCCGGCGCGGCAGTGGAGTCGTGGCTCATACTGCTAAGCCCCCCTCGGTGGTCGCGTCGCCCCTATCTTGTCGGGCTTGTCGCTCCAGCACGTTTCCCCTCGGTCCTGCACGAGTCCCCCGCCGTAAGACGTCAAGATCGAATCTACTGTGTCCAGTGGTGCCGGGGTGACCAGTTCGGCAACCGGCACATTGTCGACATGGCAACTTGGCGTGAAGCATTCGATCACGAAGCGTTGCACTCGTGGGCCGTGCAGGGAAGTGCGCCTCGTCTTAGTGGCCAATCCCCGTAGGGTGCGCAAGGCCTCCCAGACCCTTTCCGTGCAGGTGGAACGGGGGTTGGGGGGTGGTTCGGACAACGGATGCGCGATGACCGGAAGTTGGCTGAAAAGCGTCGGGCGCGTGCGCGGAAACCGGTCAGTCGACCGGTGCACTTCCCCCGGCGTGCCGCCCGCCCCTGTGC
>NZ_JBLTJC010000410.1:0-8691 GCF_048158785.1 Streptomyces colwelliae
TCGGTGAGTCGTGGTGGGCCAGGCGGAAGGGGAGGGCGGCGAGGACGATCACCGCGCAGGTCGCGCCGGCGCCGACCGTCGCGCGGAGCAGGCGGCGGCGGCCCGCGCCGCGGCGGATCGACTCGTAGCGGCCGGGGGGTGGGCCGAGGTATTCGGCGGAGGAGGGGCGCAGGATGACCGTGAGGGGGTCGTCGAGGTCGGTCTCCGGGCCCTCGTCTCCCTCGTCAAAGTGTGTGGTCAAGGCTTCTCCTCAGATGGGCGCGGAGCAGTTCGCGGGCCGCGTGGAGGTCGGCCTTGATGGTTCCTTCCTTGCGTCCGGTCAGCACGGACACCTCCCGGATCGGCATGTCAGCGTAGTAGTGCAGGAGGATCGGGACGCGCAGTCGTTCGGGCAGGGACTGCACGAGCAGCCGTACCGAGGGGTCTTCCTGTTCGGTCGGTGGGCGGATCGCCTCCTCCGTGGTGGCGCGGCGCACGGCCCGGCGCTCGCGCTCCAGTTTGCGCCAGTGGTCACGGACGAGGTTGGCCGCGGTGACGTAGAGGAAGCCGCGGGGTTCCGCCACCTTCGTCCAGCGGGCCCAGAGCCGGGTGAACGCCTCGGAGGCGATCTCGTGCGCCGTCTCGTCGTCGTCGACGAGACGGCGGCACCAGCCGGCGAGGCGCGGGTAGACGGCGGCGAACAGTTCGGACGCTGCCCTCTCGCGGGACCGTTTCAACGCTCTCCATGGTCGTGACGTGCAAAGTGGCTACGGGGTACGGGAGTTCAGCCGGTCAGCGTGGCGAAGACGATCACGTTGTCGAGGTATCCCGTACCGGTGCGGGTCCCGCCGCAGGTGATGAGACGCAGTTCGGGGCGGGCCACGTTCCCGTACACCTCGTCGGACGGGAAGTCGGCCTTGGCGACCGTCCGTACGGTGGTGACGGTGAACGTGGCCGTCGTGCCGTTCTCCAGGCCCGCCTCGATCCGGTCGCCCTTGCGCAGCTTCGCGAGATGGCGGAACACGCCGTCCCCGTACGCGCCGACGGTCACATGCCCGAGGATCACCGACGGCCCGGTCTGGCCGGGTGTCGGCGAGTGCCGGTACCAGCCCGCCCGGTCGTGCGCGGTGATCGGCGGCACCTGCACGGTGCCGTCCGAGGCCAGCCCCAGCTGCATGACCGGGGTGTCGACCCCGATCGCCGGGACGCGCAGGGCGACCGGGACGGAACGCGCGAGGGCGTGTGCCGTCGTGGCGGAGGGCGGCGCGGAGGACTGCCCGGAAGGCGTCGAACTCCCTTGTTGTTGAGGGGTGTTCGTGGCCGAGGCGGTCCCGTGCCCGCCGCCGCAGCCGGCGAGCAGCGTCGCCGTCGCCGCGGTGACGAAGGCGCGCCTGGAGAGCGAGGTCATACGCCGGTCGTCCTCCGACGCCGTACGACGACGAAGGCGCCGCCGCCGACGACCAGCGCGGCGGCTCCCCCGCCGACCAGCGTGGTCGTCATGTCGTCGGACGACTTCGACACCGTCGTGACACCGGTGTCCGGGGCGCCGCTGGGGACCACGGCGACCTGGCTCGGGTCCCGGGTGGGCTCGGCGGACGGTTCGGCGGAGGGTGCGGTGCTCGCGCTGCGGGTGGGTTCGGCGGTGGGGGCCGGGGTCGGCGCCCTGGTGGCGCTCGGCGCCGCGGACGGCGAGGCGGACGGGGTGCGGGTCGGGGACGCGGAGGCCCCGGTCGCGAACGCGGGCGCGGTGGACGCCAGGACCGCGCCGCACGTAAGTGCCAGGGCGCTGAGGACAGTTCGGCGCATGAGTCGCTCTCTCTCGTCGGCCGCCCCACCGGGTCCGTCGGGCGACGGTTCGGCGGTGGGGCGGGTTGTTGATCGAGCGGAGAGACGAGGCAGCGGGAGAGTGGGTTGTAAAGAGCGGGCAAAGTCGTTCGGAAGGTGATCCGGTGGGCGACTCGGCGGGCGGGGAAGGCGAGTTGGCCGGTACCTCACATGTTGATCATGTGTCCCGCGAGGCCGTGCACCGCCTCCTTCACCGCCTCGCCCAGGGTCGGGTGGGCGTGCACGTTGCGGGCGACCTCGTGGACGGTGAGGTCCCACTGCTGGGCGAGGGTGAGTTCGGGGAGGAGTTCGGTGACGTCGGGGCCGATGAGGTGGCCGCCGAGGAGTTCGCCGTACTTCGCGTCGCTGATCAGCTTGACGAAGCCGGTGGTGTCGCCGAGGCCGTGCGACTTGCCGTTCGCGGTGAACGGGAACTTCGCGACCTTGACGTCGTGCCCCAACTCCCGTGCCTGCGCCTCGGTGTAGCCGAAGCTGGCGATCTGCGGCTGGCAGTACGTGGCGCGCGGGATCATCGCGTAGTCCAGCTCCATCGTCTCCGCGTCCGCGAGGGTCTCGGCGGCGATCACGCCCATCGCCTCGGCGGCGTGCGCGAGCATCAGCTTCGCGGTGACGTCGCCGATGGCGTACAGGTGCGGGACGGACGTACGGCACCGGCCGTCGACGTCGATCGCGCCGCGCTCGGTCAGCCGTACGCCCGTGTTCTCCAGGCCGTAGCCGGTGACGTTCGGGGCGAAGCCGATCGCCTGCAACACCTTGTCGGCTTCCAGGACTTGCCGGTCGCCGTCCTTGCCGGTGACGGTGACGCGGACCTGCGGGCCCGACTCGTCGATCGACTCGACGCGGGTGGAGGTGAGGACGTCGATGCCCAACTTGCGGTACTGCTTGGCGAGTTCGGTGGAGACCTCGATGTCTTCGAGCGGTGCCACGCGGTCGAGGAACTCCACGACGGTGACCTTCACGCCGTAGTTGTGCAGCACGTACGCGAACTCGATGCCGATCGCGCCGGCGCCCGCGATGACGATCGACCGCGGGAGGTCGTCGGCGAGGATCTGCTCCTCGTAGGTCACCACGCGTGCGCTGCGCTTGGTGCCGGGCAGCAGCCTGGGGGTGGCGCCGGTCGCGATGACGCAATGCTCGAAGCCGATCGTGCGTGACTCGCCGTCGTAGCCCGCCACTTGGAGGGTGTGCGGGTCGAGGAACGTGCCGCGGCCGTCGATCTCCGTGATCTTGTTCTTCTTCATCAGATAGTGGACGCCCTTGACCCGGCCGTCCGCGACCCGGCGGCTACGGCGGAACGCCTCGCCGTAGTCGAAGGAGACCTCTCCCTCGACCTTGATGCCGAAGGTCTTCGCCTCGCGGGTGAAGATGTGCGCCAACTCGGCGTTCCGCAACAGGGCCTTGGTCGGGATGCAGCCCACGTTCAGACAGACCCCGCCCCAGTACTTCTCCTCAACCACGGCGACCCGCTTGCCGAGTTGGGCGGCACGGATGGCGGCGACATAGCCGCCGGGGCCCGCGCCGAGTACGACGACGTCGAACCGCTCGTCCTGCGAGTCCATCGATGGTTCCTTTCCCGGAGGGAGATCCTCACCTGCTTCCAGGATGCACGCCCCCGGACAGGACCGGCGAACCCGGCAGGCCCGACGAAGCCGGGTACGTCGAGGTCAGCCGGTCACGGGTGCGGGCCCCGGCGCGCTCTTCGCCCCCGCACCCGCACCCGCCGCCGGAGCCCCGCGCCGGTACACGTCCTTCAGGTAGAGCACGAGGGCGGCGCCGAGCACCCACACCGGGAGGATCACCAGGGCGCGGGACAGGCCGTCGTTCTGGAAGCGGGACAGGCCCTGCATCGCGCGGACGCCGACGCCGACCGGCAGGATCTCGGAGAGCGGGCGCAGCCAGCCCGGCAGGTACGCCGCCGGCATGATCCCGCCGCTGCTGCTGTTGCCGAGGATCAGCATGAGGATCGAGGCGAGACTGACACCGGCCGAGCCGAACAGCCGTAGCAGCACCATCGTCGTACCGCCGACCGCGGCGCCCATCAGCGCGATGACGGCGACGAGGGGCACGAAGGAGCCGGGCAGCGCGCCGAAGCCCGTGCTTCCGGCGATGGTGGCGATCAGGAGACCGCCGACGATGCCGAACAGGGCGAGGCTGGCCATCCGCCAGCGGTACTGGAGGCGGGGGGCGAGTTGGTATGTCGTCATACCGAAGAGGTAGCCCGCGAGGACCAGGCCGAAGGCGGCGTAGAAGACGGAGAGGCCCCGGGTGTCCCCCGCCGCCGCCGGGGCGACGTCCTCGACGGCCAGTTCGTGCTGCTCGGCGTGGGCCACGGAGCCGAAGGCGGTGGTCACCGTCGCGGTGACGGCGGCTCCGTTGGCGCTGCCGTAGAGCAGCTTTCCGTCGCCGAGGTAGGCCGCGTAGACCTGCCTGTCCTGTACGGCGTTCCGGGCGGCGGACTCGTCGGGGTAGGTCTCGACGGTGAAGCCGCCCGGGGCGATGCGGTCCAGGTCCTCGCTCAGGTGGGCCTGCGCGGTGCCTATCTCCGTTGTCCCGACGCGGAGTTGATGGGGGCTCGGGGCGTGGAAGGCGGCGAGGTAGACGCTGACGAACACGGCGCCGATCAGCAGCACGACCGCCACGGGGAGCAGGACGGCGCGCAGGTTTCCGGGGCCGGGGGGCGCGTGGGCCACGTCCAGGGCGTGCTTGTGCGGCTGTCGGGGGGCGCCGGTGGTGCCGTTCGTGCCGGTGGCTCGGGGTGCGACTTGCTGGGACATCGGGAGGGTCCTAGATTAGAAGGCAACTGATAATATTTGTACATCACAATCAGCTGCCTTACAAAAGAGGTCCGTTCTGTGAAGCATCCCGACCGCCGTACCGGCTATGTGGCCTGGCAGATCGGCCAGATCATGGCGGCCCGGATGGAGCGCGCCCTGCGCCCGCTCCAGCTGACCCTCGCCCAGCACCGGGCCCTGATGCAGGCCGTCCTCGACCCCGGGGTCTCCAGCGCGACCGCGGCGCGCAGGGCGGCGATCACCCCACAGTCGATGGGCACGGCGGTCAACGGGCTGGTCGAGCGGGGCATGCTGGAGCGCCGCACCACCCCCGGCGACCGGCGCACCCAGCGCCTGCACGCGACGGAGGCCGGTGTACGGCTCGCGGCGGAGGCGGCGGAGACGGTCGACGCCGCCCACGCCGAGGCGCTTCAGGCACTGACGCCGGCGGAGCAGGAGCAGACGCACGCGCTGCTGCTCAAGCTGCTGGCGTCGCTGAATCCCTCGGCCCTGGAGGGCGACCTGTCCTGAGGAGCCGGGCGCGGGACTACCCGCCCTGAAAAGCCCGGCGCGGGACTACTCCCACACCACCACGTTGCGCCGCACCGGCACCGTCGAGGGGCCGCTGGCGAACAGTTCCGGTGAGTGTGCCCGGATGCGCTCGATGTCGCTGAAGACGGCCCGGAGATGGGTGCGCATCGCGGCGCGGGCGAGCGGGACGTCGCCGGCGACGACCGCGTCGTAGATCTCGCGGTGCTGGACGGCGAAGACGGCCGGGGAGACGTTCTCGTGGAGGCCGAGGCGCCGGGCCCGGTCCAGGTGACCCTTGGCGGCGGCGACGTTGGTCCACACGTTGCCGTGGCCGCTCAGTCGCATCAGGCCCTGGTGGAAGGCCTCGTCCAGGTCGAAGAACTCCTCCAGGCCGAGGTCCGCGCGCTGCTGGCGTTCCAGATTGTCGCGGAGTTCCCTGTCGGTCTCGGCGTCGAGTTCCCCGGGCAGGTCGTCCAGCGAGGCGAGCTCCACGGCCTCCCGCAGGAACTGCGCGTCGGCGACCTGCGCCGGGTCCACCCGGGAGACGAACGACCCGATCTTCGGGAAGACCTGCACCAGTCCTTCCTGCGACAGCAGGATCAGGCTCTCCCGCACCGGGGTCCGGCTCACACCGAGCGACGCCGCGAGCTCGTTCTCCGACAGGGCCGCGCCCGGGGCGAGTTCGAGGGTCAGGACCATCTGACGCAGTTTCAGATAGATCGCGCGCCGACTGGTGCGGTCCCGGTTCGAGTGAGCCATGCGGCCATCGTATCTGTGACGCGACCATTGCCACTTCACGACACATGCTTGTATACAAGTACTGACCGACCGACGGTAGGACTCGGTCGGCCGGCAGCAGGACACGGTCGGCCGACAACGGAACACGGTAAGGAGAGCCACCCGTGAGCAAGATCGAGCGCGTCGACGTGTTCGTCGCCTCCCCCGGGCGCACGTTCGTCACGCTGCGCGTCACCACGGACGACGGCGTGACGGGCCTCGGCGACGCCACGCTCAACGGCCGTGAACTGGCCGTGGCGAGCTATCTGCGCGATCACGTCGTACCCCTGCTGATCGGCAAGGACCCCGCCCGGATCGAGGACATGTGGCAGTACCTCTACCGGGGCGCGTACTGGCGGCGCGGGCCCGTCACCATGACCGCGATCGCCGCCGTCGACACCGCCCTGTGGGACATCAAGGGCAAGACCGCGGGCCTGCCCGTCTACCAGCTGCTCGGCGGCCGGTCCCGGGACGGCGTCCTGGTCTACTCGCACGCCAGCGGCACCGACGTGCCCTCCCTCCTCGACGACGTCGAGCGCTACCTGGAGCTGGGCTACAAGGCGGTCCGCGCGCAGGCCGCGGTGCCCGACGTCGGCGGCACCTACGGCGTCCGCAAGGGCAAGGTCTACGAACCCGCCGCGACCGAGCTGCCCGACGAGCAACCCTGGGACACCGAGGCCTACTTGGGGTTCGCGCCCACCTATCTGGAAGCCGTCCGGGAGCGCTTCGGGTTCGGTTTCCACCTGCTCCACGACGTCCATCACCGCCTCACGCCGATCGAGGCGGCCCGCTTCGGCAAGAGCGTCGAGGCGTGCCGGCTGTTCTGGATGGAGGACCCGACCCCGGCCGAGAACCAGGAGGCGTTCCGGCTCATCCGCCAGCACACCACGACCCCCATCGCGGTCGGCGAGGTGATGAACTCGATCTGGGACGTCCAGCACCTGATCACCGAGCAGCTCATCGACTACGTCCGCACGACCGTCGTGCACGCGGGCGGCATCACGCACCTGCGGCGGATCTTCGACCTGGCCGCGCTGTACCAGGTGCGGACCGGTTCGCACGGCGCGACCGACCTCTCCCCCGTCAGCATGGCGGCGGCCGTGCACCTCGACATCGCCGTGCCGAACTTCGGCATCCAGGAGCACATGGGCCACCCCGACGAGGCGGGTGAGGTGTTCCGCACGGGGGTCACGTTCGCCGACGGGATGCTCCACCCTTCGGAGGAGCCGGGGTTGGGCGTCGAGTACGACGAGAAGGCGGCCGAGCGCTTCCCCTACCAGCAGCGCTATCTCCCGGTCGCGCGGCGCCTCGACGGGTCGGTGCACGACTGGTGAGCGCACGACCGATGAGTGCACGACTGAGCCGTACAACACCCCTCGCACCGGAGGCCCGGCCCGCGGTCGACCCCGCCCAACTCCGGCCCCGGATCGTCCACTTCGGCCTCGGCGCCTTCCACCGCGCCCACCAGGCGGTCTACACCGAGAACACCGCCGCCCGGTCCGGTGAGCCCTGGGGCATCACCGCCGTGGCGCCGAGGTCGGCGGAGACCGTACGCGCCCTGCGGGACCAGGACTGCCTGTACTCGCTCACCGAGCGCCGTCCGGAGGGCCCCCGCACCCGGGTCGTGGGCTCGGTGGTCGACGCGCTGGCCATGGGGCCGGACGCCAAGGCGGTCGGCACGCTGCTCGCCGACCCCGAGGTGACGGTGGTGACGCTCACCGTGACCGAGAAGGGCTACCAACGGCTCGCGTCCACCGGCGGGTTGGACACGGCCGCCGTCGCCGCCGACCTCGCGGCGGGCCCCGACGGGCAGTTCACCACCGTGATCGGCGCGCTGGCCGCCGGGCTTGCGGCGCGGGTGCGGGCGGGCGGCGCGCCGATCACCGTCGTGTCCTGCGACAACATGGCGGACAACGGCGCCGTGTTGGGCCGGGTCGTACGGGAGTTCGTCGCCGCGTCCCACTGGCCCGACCGCGTCCGGATCATGGACCGGATCGCCGAGACCGTCCGTTTCCCCGCGACGGTGGTCGACCGGATCGTGCCCGCGGTGACCGAGGCCGACCGGCTCGCCGCCGCGACCGCTCTCGGGGTACGCGACGAACTCGCCGTGACGGCCGAGCCGTACCGGAGCTGGGTCCTGGAGGACTCCTTCGCGGCACCCCGGCCGCCCTGGGAGCTCGACGGCGCCTTGTTCGTAAGGGATGTGACGCCGTATCAGCTCACGAAGCTGCGTCTGCTGAACGGCTCCCACTCCGCCCTCGCGTATCTGGGTACGGCCGCGGGCCACACCACCATCGCCGGGACCATGGCGGCCAGTTGGGGCGAGCGGCTCGTCCGGGCGCTGTGCGCGGAGGTCGCGCCCACACTCCCGGTGGGCGGCCCCGACCCGGTCGCGTACGCCGACGACCTCGTCGTCCGCTTCCGCAACCCCGCGATGCACCACCTGCTCCGCCAGATCGGCTCCGACGGATCGCTGAAGATCACGGAGCGCTGGCTGCCCGCCCTGCGCACGCTGCGCGCCCACGGCACCAGCGCGCCGGTGCTCGAACTCGCCCTCGCCGCCTGGGTGTTGAGCACCGGGCGGACCGACGCACCCACCGATCCCGCGGCCGGCGCGCTCGCCGCCTGCTGGGACACGGCCACCGCCCCCGTGGAGACGGTCCGCGCACTGCTGCGCGTCCTCGGCTCGACGGACCTGGCGGACGACCACACCCTCACCACCGCCGTCGCGGACCGGCTGCCCGCCCTGCGCGCCGGGCGCGTCGAGATCTGACTCCCCGTCCCCGCC
>NZ_JBLTJC010000411.1:0-8605 GCF_048158785.1 Streptomyces colwelliae
TACCGGTCCGTTGGCGACCTCGACGACCAACGAGTCGGGCTCGTAGCGCAGTTCGACGGCGATCGAGGCGCCCTGCGCGTGCTTCAGGGCGTTGGTCAGCGCCTCCTGCACGATCCGGAACGCCGCGGTGGCGGCACCGGCGGTACGCGCGGCGGCTTCGGCGGCGGCGGTGGCGGCGGCATGGGCGGCACCACGTCCAGCGCGCTCGTCTCGTACCTGGAGAAGCACCAGGACGGCGCCAAGTGGCTGCTCGCGGTCTCCAATTCGCAGAGCGCGGGCCAGCTGATCCTCAGCACCCACAAGCCCGTCATCTCCATGTGGGGCTTCACCGGCTCCGACCAGGCGATGACCCTCGCCAAGCTCAAGGAGCTGGTGAAGAAGGGCGAGTTGCACTACATCCAGCTCGGCGGCGGCGGTATGGGCGGCAACAGCACCCTGAACACCGAGATCACCGCGTGGGTGCAGAAGAACGCGACGGCGGTGAAGGAGAGCGCGTACGACAAGAGCGCGTCCACGGAGACGAGTTCGAGTTCTTCGACCTCCACGACCAACACGTCGACGCTCTACCGGCTGGACCCGTCGGACGTGAAGTGACACCGACGTAGGTGACACGGACGTAGCCGAACGGCCAACGGCCCCCGACCACACGGTCGGGGGCCGTTTTGGTATGTCAACTCGCGTAGACACGGGGCAAATTGTCGCTTCCGGTCACCTGATCGACACGTCCAGTTTATTTACAGGACCGCATGTGCATGTCACGCTCCCGATTGCCGCCCCATTCAACCCGCGTAGATGGGACACTCTTTATGCTTGGGACACGGATCCACCGCTGGAAATCGGTGGCGTTGACCACCGCGGCCGTCCTGGTCGGCCTCGCCGCCCCCGGCCTGACCGCGACCCCGGCCGCCGCAACGACGACCGCGTACGACTCGACGTACTACAAGAACGCGATCGGCAAGACGGGTACGACCCTCAAGTCCTCGCTGCACACGATCATCAGCACCAACGTCACGAAGATCTCGTACTCCGCGGTCTGGAACGCCCTCATGGCCACCGACCAGGACCCGAACAACAGCAGCAACGTGATCCTGCTGTACAGCGGTGTCTCCCGCGCCAAGTCCCTCAACGGCGGCGACGTCGGCGACTGGAACCGCGAGCACACGTGGGCCAAGTCCCACGGTGACTTCGGCGAGGCGATCGGCCCCGGCACGGACCTGCACCACCTGCGTCCGGCCGACGTCCAGGTCAACAGCATCCGCGGCAACCTGGACTTCGACAACGGCGGCAGCGCGGTCACCAACGGCGGCGGCAGCACCGTCGACTCCGACTCCTTCGCGCCGCGCGCGGCGGACCGGGGCGACGTGGCCCGCATGATCCTCTACATGGCCGTGCGCTACGAGGGTGACGACGGCTTCGCCGACCTGGAGCCCAACGAGAAGGTCGGCAACGGCAGCAACCCCTACATGGGCAAGCTCGCCGTCCTCAAGGCCTGGAGCGCGGCGGACCCGCCGAGCGCCTTCGAGGAGAAGCGCAACCAGGTCATCTACGACACCTACCAGCACAACCGCAACCCGTTCATCGACCACCCGGAGTGGGTGGAGGCGATCTGGTAGGCAGCAGTGCCGGGCCGGGCTCCTCGCGATCCGCGGGGAGCCCGATCGTCGATACGCCTGTAGCGCCTCCCGCGCCGACGGCGACAACTGCCGTGCGGCAGGGCCGAGATGATGGCCATCGCCGCCCGCTGACATAGTGCCCGCATGCTTCGACGGGTACTGATCACCAGACGCCTCTCCGCCCTGACGGCCTGCCTCGTCGCCGTTCTCGCCTCGGTGGCGATGCCCGCGGTCCCCGCGGCGGCCGACGACTCCGGCCGGGTCTCCCTGCGGGCCGAAGTCCCGGCGGCCTTCCTGATGTACAGCGCCGACGAGGGTGCCAAGGCCGTGAACAGCGACTTCGGCGTCCCTGTCGACGTGGAACGCAGTGCCGCGGGCCCGGCCCGCAACGTCAGAGTCACCGTGGACACCTCGGGGCTGGACGGCGTCGCCCGGGTGAGCAGGGGCAGCGGCGGGAACTGCACCCAGGACGGCCCGGTGTTCACCTGCGTCTACGGCGACGTGCAGAACGGTGACGGCGAGTCCGACAACCCCTTCACCCTCAACGGCGTGGACGGCGTCGAGCCGGGCGACAGCGGGACCCTGACGTACACCGTCGTCGCGGACAACGCGACACCGTTGACCGGGACCACCCGGATGACCGTGGGCGGACCGTCGCTCCAAGCCCCGGCGCACGAAGAGTCGGTGCAGGCGGTGGCACCGGGCACGTCCCGGAAGACGACGCCCCGGTTCGCGAACCACAGCCGTTTCACGGCGGAAAAGGGTGTCGCGCTCCGTATCTCCGCGGACGAGGGGCTGCTGCTGACCTCGCGCCCCGACAACTGCTACTTCGACACCTCCGCCACCTCGGCATGGTGCGAGTTCTCCACCAGGGCCGCGCCTCACACGGCCTACCGCACCAGTGCCCCGGTCCGCTACACGGCCGCCGCCGGAAAGCTGCTGGGCACCCTCTCCTACACCTGGTCGTCCGAACCCGAGCGCCCCGCCGAACTCACGGTGCGCGGCACCGAACCCCCGCTGACCCTGACCAGGACGGCGGACCGCGGCCTCACCGGCGGCACCGGGTACGTCAAGGCCACGACCACCGTGCAGGCCGACTACCAGCCGGTGACCGCGACCGTCCGGGGCCGGGTCGGCCGCACGGTGACGGTCCAGCTGGGGGTGCGCGACAACGGCCCCGGACGGCCGTCGAGCGCGGAGACACTGGGCCGCTTCGAGGTGGTGCCGCCGGAAGGCACCACGGTGACCTCCATCCCGTACACCTTCGAGGACGACGGCGGCGACTGGGCGTGCACACGGCCGAAGAAGCACGGCGGGGCGTTCGTCTGCGAGATCGGCTACGACAGGTTCTCCGAGGTACGGCACGAAGGAGGGACGACCGTCATCGGGTTCAGGATCCGCATCGACCGCCGGGTCCCCGGCGCGAAGGGCACCATACGCACGTCCAACCCGTTCGACCGGACCCCCGGGAACGACGAGGCGCTCATCCCGCTGGCCGCGTCCCCCGCGCTGTACGACAGCACGACAGCCTGGATCGCCGTGTCCGCCACGGGGATCGCCGCGCTCGTCACCCTGGCGATCGTCCGCCGGCGCCGCCACACCCGCTCCGGCACCCGCGAATAACGCTGCCGCAGCCCGGGCACGCGCCCACCCCGGCCCTGGCGAACGTTCGGCCGTACGGTGGAAACCGGAGGCCTGTCGGTGCTCGTGCGCCGGCGGCGGCGGGCGGGACGGCATCGTGGCTTCCGCCCCGCTCCACCCCCGCCCAGGAGGACTTCATGCTCGGCACCGACTTCACCACCGGATCCCCCAACTGGCTCGACCTCGGCAGCCCCGACACCGACGCGGCCGCCGCGTTCTACGGCGCCGTCCTCGACTGGCGGTTCGTCTCCGCCGGGCCCGAGGCGGGCGGATACGGGTTCTTCCAGGTGGACGGCAAGACCGTCGCCGCCCTCGGACCGCTCACCGAGGAAGGGGCGAACTCCGCCTGGATGATCCACTTCAAGTCCGCCGACATCACGGCCACCGTCCAGGACGTCACGGCCGGTGGCGGAACCGTACGGATGGAGCCCATGGACGTCATGGGCGAGGGCATGCTGGCGCAGGCCACCGATCCCCAGGGCGCGCAGTTCGCGCTCTGGCAGCCCGGGAAGACCGCGGGTCTGGAACTCACCTCCGCCCCGAACGCCCTGCTCTGGGCCGAACTGCACGCCCCGGACCCGGAGGCGGCCATCGCCTTCTACCAGGGCCTGTTCGGCTGGCGCAGCCAGGAGATGCAAGCGCCCGGGATGACGTACCGGGTCCTGAGCACCGCCGAAGGGGACCAGCAGGACGCGTCCTTCGGCGGGGTCGCGCCGCTGAACCAAGGCGAAGGCGAACTGCCGCGCTGGGTACCGTACTTCCACTCGACGGACGTCGACGCCACGATCGAGGCGGCGCGGTCCAACGGCGGTTCCGTGCTGATGCCGGCGACGGACGTACCCGAGGTCGGCCGGATGGCCTGGCTCGCCGACCCCTTCGGCGCGGTGTTCGCGCTGCTGAAGCCGGATCCGCGGATGTGAGGCCAGGGGTGCGCCGCGGAAGTGTGACACTCCGCGCCGAAGTGTCACACTTCCGCGGGCAGGGTCCCGTCATCCCACGTGCGTAGCCGCGAACATCCGCAGCACGGCAGGGAGTACGACCACGGAGGGCCCCGGCTCCCCCAACGCCTTCGCCAGGTCCGACTCCAGTGCCTCCGGAGTCGTCCGAACCCCCCGCACCCCGAACGACTCCGCCAGCGCCACGTAGTCCGGCCGGGTCAGTTCCGTCGCCGTAGCCTCGCCGAACGCGTCCGTCATGTACTCGCGGAGGATGCCGTAGCCGCCGTCGTCGACGATGAGCCACGTGACGTTCAGGTCGTACTGCTTCGCCGTCGCCAGCTCCGCGATGGAGTACAGCGCACCCCCGTCGCCCGACACCGCCAGCACCGGACGCGTCGGGTCCGCGGCGGCCGCGCCCAGCGCCGCCGGGAAGCCGTAGCCGAGGCCGCCCGCGCCCTGCGCGGAGTGGAGGTGGTTGGGGCCCTTCGCGTCGAACGCCGACCAGGCCCAGTACGCGAGGATCGTCATGTCCCAGAAGGACGGGGAGTCGGCCGGCAGAGCCTTGCGTACGGACTCCAACACGCCTTGTTCCAGGGTCAGTTCCTGGGAGGCGATGCGTTCCCGGACCCTGCCCAGCAGCTCCCCCACCCGCTCCGCCGCCGTCGCGTCCGCCCGCTCCGTCACCGTCTCCAGCAGCGCCTGGAGCCCGTGCCACGCGTCCGCGTGGATGCCCAGCGCCGGGTGGTTCGACTCCAGTTTGCCGAGGTCCGCCTCGATCTGGATGACCCGGCCGCGCGGCGCGAACGTGTGGTAGTTCGAGGACAGTTCGCCCAGGCCCGAGCCCACCACCAGCACCACGTCCGCGTCCTCCAGGAAGTCCGTCGTGTGACGATCCTCCAGCCAGGACTGGAGGGACAGCGGGTGCGTCCACGGGAACGCGCCCTTGCCGCCCGGCGTCGTCACCACCGGCGCCTGGAGTTTCTCCGCCAGCTGCCGCAGCTTCTTCGACGCGTCCGCCCGTACGACTCCGCCGCCCGCGATGATCGCCGGGCGGGCCGCGTTCGACAGCAAGTGCGCTGCTACCGCGGTCAGTTCGGGGCGCGGGATCAGCTCCTCCGGCGTCGCGTCCACCGCCGTCACCACCGGCAGCAGGGTCGGAGCCAACAGGACGTCCTGCGGGATCTCCACCCACACCGGGCCGTGCGGAGCCGTCAGCGCCGACTTCCAGGCCTCCGCGATCGCGGACGGGATCTGTGACTGGGTACGGACCGGGTGGACGGACTTCACCACGCCCCTGAACGAGGCCGACTGGTCGGGCAGTTCATGCAAATACCCATGCCTGCCACCGCCCAGGCCCGCCGTCGGGATCTGACTGCTGATCGCCAGCACCGGGGCCGAGGCCGCCCGCGCCTCCTGTAGCGCCGCCAGTGACGTCAGTGCGCCCGGGCCCGTCGAGAGCAGCAGCGGTGCCGCCTCGCCCGTGATGCGGCCGTACGCGTCGGCCGCGAACCCGGCGTTGTTCTCCACCCGTAGGCCGATGTACCGGAGGTCGGAGCGGCGCAGGGCGTCGAACATGCCGAGCGCGTGCTGGCCCGGCAGGCCGAACACCGTCGTCGCGCCGAGGCCCGCCAGGGTCTCCACGACCAGGTCACCGCCGTTGCGGCCGGGAGGAGGATTCAGCGCGGCCTCCGTCTGAGCCGCGGTCGGGCGGAGTTCCAGGTCGTGGTCGTGGGTCACTTCGAACGAGCCTCGGCAATCTGACGGGACATGATCGTGATCAGGTCGTACGCGGTGTGCGACGCGGCCACCGACGTGATCTCGGCGTGGTCGTACGCCGGTGCCACCTCGACGACGTCCGCCGACACCAGGTTGCAGGATGCCAGGCCGCGCAGGATCTCCAGAAGTTCGCGCGAGGTCAGGCCGCCGGCCTCGGGCGTGCCTGTGCCGGGCGCGTGGGCCGGGTCGAGGCAGTCGATGTCGATGGAGATGTAGAGGGGCCGGTCGCCGATGCGCTGGCGCAGCTGGTCGGCGACCTCGTCGGCGCCCCGCCGGTAGACGTCCGCCGACGTAACGATGCCGAAGCCCATCTTCTCGTCGTCCTTGAGGTCCTGCTTGCCGTACAGGGGCCCGCGGATACCGACATGCGAGAGCGCCTCCGTGTCGAGGATGCCCTCCTCAACTGCCCTGCGGAACGGCGTCCCGTGCGTGTACTCGGCCCCGAAGTACGTGTCCCAGGTGTCGAGATGGGCGTCGAAGTGCAGCAGCGCCACCGGGCCGTGCTTCTTCGCCACCGAGCGCAGCAGCGGGAGCGCGATCGTGTGGTCGCCGCCCAGGGTCATCAACCGGGCGCCGCTGCCCAGGAGTTCGTCCGCCGCGGCCTCGATGGTCTCGACGGCCTCGTTGATGTTGAACGGGTTCGCCGCGATGTCTCCGGCGTCCGCGACCTGCGCCAGCGCGAACGGGGACGCGTCCTGCGCCGGGTTGTAGGGACGCAGCAGCCGGGACGCCTCGCGGATCGCGTTGCCGCCGAAGCGCGCGCCCGGCCGGTACGAGACACCGGCGTCGAACGGCACCCCGACCACGGCCACGTCGGCGGTACCGACCTCGTCCAGGCGCGGCAGCCGGGCGTAGGTCGCGGGTCCGGCGTACCGCGGGGTGCGGGAGGAGTCGACCGGGCCTCGGGGCGTCTCGTTGCTGGTCATGGGCACTGCCTTCTTTCCTACGCTTCGTCGCGTATGGGCTTCTTTGTACGTCCGGCTACGACTTTACTGGGAAGCCACTATCCGGTCGGACACTCGTTCGGGTGCGGCACGCCCGGCGAGACGGTCCCGCCAGGCGGCGAGTACGGCCGCGTCGGTCGCCGGCGTGGCGAGGGAGACGGTCACATAGGCGGCCAGAGACAGCAACAGGCCGTAGTAGACAGGCTCGTTGGCGAGGATGCCGTAGCCCGCCATCAGGCCGACGACCGCGAGCCCGCCGACGGCCACGGCGGCCAGCGCGCCCTGTGCGGTGCCGCGCTTCCACAGCAGTCCACCGAGGATCGGGACGAGGAGTCCGCCGACGAGCAGGTTGTACGCCACCGTCAGCGCCTCCACGACGTTGTTCAGCGCGATCGCCGTGACGATCACCGCGACGCCCATGACGAGGATGAAGACGCGGTTGCCGCGTACCTCGTCACGCTCCTCGTCGCCCTCCCGTCGTACGGCACCCCGCAGCCGCGACCAGATGTCGTTGTTGGCCACCGTGGCGCAGGCGATCAGCGCGCCCGACGACGTCGACATCACGGCGGCCAGCGCGGCGGCGAGCACCAACCCCCGTACGCCGATGGGGAGTTCGTCCTTGACGATGGTCGCGAAGGCGTCGTCCGGACTGCCGAGGTCCGGGTAGAGAACCTTGGCCGACGTGCCGATGACGGCGCCCGCGACGGCGTAGACGAGGCAGTACGTGCCCGCGACCGTGCCGCCCCACTTGGCGGTCCTGTCGCTGCCCGCCGTGAACACGCGCTGCCAGATGTCCTGGCCGATGAGCATGCCGAACGTGTAGATCAGGACGTAGGTGAAGATCGTCTCGCCGCCGATGCCCAGCGGGTCGAAGTACTCGGTGGGCAGCTTCGCCCTCATCT
This sequence comes from Streptomyces colwelliae, assembly GCF_048158785.1. Taxonomy (NCBI): domain Bacteria; kingdom Bacillati; phylum Actinomycetota; class Actinomycetes; order Kitasatosporales; family Streptomycetaceae; genus Streptomyces; species Streptomyces colwelliae. Next base: position 7,815 of record NZ_JBLTJC010000411.1, read on the forward strand.
CGCCGAAGCCGCCGGCCTTGACGACCGCGATCGGCAGCAGGAGCAGAAGCACGCCGATCGTCTTCACCACGAACTGCACCATGTCCGTCAGCGTGATGGACCACATGCCGCCGAGCGTCGAGTACGCGACGACGATGGAGCCGCCGAGGACGATCGCGAGGGTCCGGTTCATGTCGAAGAGGACGTCGAAGATCGTGGCGTAGGCGATGGTGGACGTGACCGCCAGCATCAAGGTGTACGCCCACATGACGATGCCGGAGATGACGCCCGCCCGGCCGCCGTACCTGAGATCGAGCATCTCGGAGACGGTGTACACCTTGAGGCGGGCGATGCGGGCGGAGAAGAAGACGGAGAGGGCGAGCAGGCCGAGGCCGATGGTGAAGACCATCCAGGCGCCGGAGAGGCCGTACTGGTAGCCGAGGCCCACCCCGCCGATGGTGGACGCGCCGCCGAGGACGATCGCGGCCATGGTGCCGGAGTACATGACGGGGCCCAGGCGGCGGCCCGCGACCAGGAAGTCGCTCTTGGACCTGGCGCGGCGCATGCCCCACCAGCCCATGGCCAGCATGCCGGCCAGGTAGACGACGATGACGGTGTAGTCGACGGCCATGTGGGGGCCTCCTTCGCGCGCTGCCGGGGTCTCGGGGGGCTTGCGTCGCGACTGACCCTAGGTGGCCGGAAAGCGGCTGCGAAGTGTACGTTTCATCCACCGAAGAACGAGTGGATGGAGGAAACGTCCACCATGCCGGACCCTGTCTCTTATACACATCTCCGAGCCCACGAGACTCGTT
>NZ_JBLTJC010000412.1:0-8603 GCF_048158785.1 Streptomyces colwelliae
GCACCGAGGTCCGAATACTGGGATGCTGGACCTGTCGTGTGGACGGACGCGAATCGACGTGGGCCGGCAGGGCGGGCTATGGGGGGCCGAACATCGTGGAGGACAGGGTGCGGGTGGTCATCGCCGAGGATTCGGTGCTGCTCAGGGAGGGCCTGACCCGGTTGCTGACCGACCGTGGGCACGACGTGGTGGCCGGGGTGGGTGACGGGGACGCGCTGGTGAAGACCATCACGGAGCTGGCGGATCAGGGCGCGTTGCCGGACGTGGTCGTGGCCGACGTACGGATGCCGCCGACGCACACCGACGAGGGGGTGCGGGCGGCCGTGGAGTTGCGCAAGGCGCATCCCGGCCTCGGGGTGCTGGTGTTGTCGCAGTACGTGGAGGAGCGCTACGCCACCGAACTGCTGGCCGGTTCCACGCACGGCGTCGGTTATCTGCTGAAGGACCGGGTGGCCGAGGTGCGTGAGTTCGTCGACGCGGTGGTGCGGGTGGCCTCGGGGGGTACGGCGCTCGACCCGGAGGTGGTCGCGCAGTTGCTCGGGCGCAGCCGTAAGCAGGACGTGCTCGTGCGGCTGACCCCGCGGGAGCGCGAGGTGCTGGGGCTGATGGCCGAGGGGCGGACGAACTCCGCGATAGCCCGGCAGCTGGTGGTGAGCGACGGCGCGGTCGAGAAGCACGTCAGCAACATCTTCCTGAAGCTGGGACTTTCGCCGAGTGACGGGGATCACCGGCGTGTTCTGGCCGTGCTCACCTACCTCAACTCCTGACAAATTCCTGCCAAACTGACACCGTGTCAGCTGTCCGGCCGCCGACCGGCGGTTGTTCGCCGTCGTCAGTCACCTGTCAGCCAAGTCCGAGTACCAGACAGCGCGATCCGAGAACCAGACAACACAACGGGAGCGTCTTCAAGGCAAGCGTCGGGGGGCGAGAAATCATGACAAGTCAGGGCGCCGGGCCGTCTCAAAACAGCGTCCATCATGCGAACGGCCGAAGGAAGGCGACCCTTACAGACGTAGGGTTGATCCTGGGAGGGTCGGCGTGACGACCATGCCCGGACAGCGTCCTCGAAGAGGAGGTCCAGTTCAGTGACCAGCCAGGTCAGTAGCCCAGCGGAGCAGGCCGACGGAGCCGACAGCACGTTGGTAGGGGAACAACGCAAACCGGCGGGGGTGAAGGACGTCCAACGCCTGGACCGGGTGATCATCCGGTTCGCCGGTGACTCGGGTGACGGTATGCAGCTCACCGGTGACCGCTTCACCTCGGAGACGGCGTCCTTCGGGAACGACCTCTCCACACTGCCGAACTTCCCGGCCGAAATTCGCGCCCCCGCAGGCACCCTGCCGGGGGTTTCGTCGTTCCAGCTGCATTTCGCCGACCACGACATCCTGACCCCGGGCGACGCGCCCAACGTGCTGGTCGCGATGAACCCGGCCGCGCTGAAGGCGAACATCGCCGATGTGCCGCGCGGTGCCGAGATCATCGTCAACACGGACGAGTTCACCAAACGCGCGCTCCAGAAGGTGGGTTACGCCGCCTCGCCCCTCGACGACGGGTCGATGGACGGCTACAGCATGCACCCCGTCCCCCTGACGACCCTCACCGTCGAGGCGTTGAAGGACTTCGGCCTGACCCGCAAGGAGGCCGAGCGCAGCAAGAACATGTTCGCGCTGGGCCTGCTGTCGTGGATGTACCACCGGCCGACCGAGGGCACCGAGAAGTTCCTCAAGTCGAAGTTCGCGAAGAAGCCCGAGATCGCGAAGGCCAACATCGCGGCGTTCAGGGCGGGTTGGAACTTCGGCGAGACGACGGAGGACTTCGCGGTCTCCTACGAGGTCGCCCCGGCCGCCACCGCGTTCCCGACCGGCACCTACCGCAACATCTCCGGGAACCTGGCCCTGTCCTACGGCTTGGTCGCCGCGTCCCGACAGGCGGACCTCCCGCTCTTCCTGGGCTCGTACCCGATCACCCCGGCCTCCGACATCCTGCACGAGCTGAGCCGGCACAAGAACTTCGGCGTACGGACCTTCCAGGCCGAGGACGAGATCGCGGGCATCGGCGCGGCGCTGGGGGCGGCCTTCGGCGGTTCCCTCGCCGTCACCACCACGTCCGGACCGGGTGTCGCGCTGAAGTCGGAGACCATCGGTCTCGCGGTGTCGATGGAACTCCCGCTCCTCGTCCTGGACATCCAGCGCGGCGGCCCCTCCACCGGTCTGCCGACGAAGACCGAGCAGGCCGACCTGCTCCAGGCGATGTTCGGGCGCAACGGCGAGGCGCCGGTCCCGATCGTCGCGCCGTGCACACCGGCCGACTGCTTCGACGCGGCGATCGAGGCCGCGCGGATCGCCCTCACCTACCGCACCCCGGTGATGCTCCTCTCGGACGGCTACCTGGCCAACGGCTCGGAGCCCTGGCGCATCCCGGACATCGACGAACTCCCGGACCTCACCGTCCAGTTCGCGCAGGGCCCGAACCACACCCTGGACGACGGCACCGAGGTCTTCTGGCCCTACAAACGCGACCCGCAGACCCTGGCCCGCCCGTGGGCCATCCCCGGCACGCCCGGCCTCGAACACCGCATCGGCGGCATCGAGAAGCAGGACGGCACGGGCAACATCTCCTACGACCCCGCCAACCACGACTTCATGGTCCGCACCCGCCAGGCCAAGATCGACGGCATCGACGTACCGGATCTGGAGGTCGACGACCCGCACGGCGCACGGACGCTGGTCCTCGGCTGGGGTTCGACCTACGGCCCCATCACGGCGGCGGTACGACGGCTGCGCGGGTCCGGCGAGTCCATCGCCCAGGCGCATCTGCGCCACCTCAACCCCTTCCCGCGCAACCTCGGCGCGGTCCTCAAGCGCTACGACCGGGTGGTGATCCCCGAGATGAACCTCGGTCAGCTCGCCACGCTGGTGCGGGCGAAGTACCTGGTGGACGCGCACTCGTACAACCAGGTGAACGGCATGCCGTTCAAGGCTGAGCAGCTCGCCACGGCTCTCAAGGAGGCCATCGATGGCTGAGACGTCCACGGAAGGCTCGGGCACGATCGAGGCGCTTTCACTCGTCCCCAAGGCCGAGGCAGTGCAGTCCATGAAGGACTTCAAGTCCGATCAGGAAGTGCGCTGGTGCCCCGGCTGCGGTGACTACGCGATCCTCGCGGCGGTCCAGGGTTTCATGCCGGAACTGGGCCTGGCCAAGGAGAACATCGTCTTCGTCTCCGGCATCGGCTGCTCCTCCCGCTTCCCGTACTACATGAACACGTACGGCATGCACTCCATCCACGGCCGCGCCCCCGCGATCGCGACCGGACTGGCCGCGTCCAGGCGGGACTTGAGCGTCTGGGTGGTCACGGGCGACGGCGACGCGCTCTCCATCGGCGGCAACCACCTGATCCACGCCCTGCGCCGCAACGTCAACCTGAAGATCCTGCTCTTCAACAACCGGATCTACGGCCTGACGAAGGGCCAGTACTCACCGACCTCGGAGGTCGGGAAGATCACGAAGTCGACGCCGATGGGCTCCCTGGACGCGCCCTTCAACCCGGTGTCGCTCGCGATCGGCGCGGAGGCGTCCTTCGTGGCCCGCACGATCGACTCGGACCGCAAGCACCTCACCCAGGTCCTGCGCGAGGCGGCCGCCCACCCCGGCACCGCCCTGGTGGAGATCTACCAGAACTGCAACATCTTCAACGACGGCGCCTTCGACGCCCTCAAGGACCGCCAGCGGGCCGAGGAGGCGGTGATCCGCCTGGAACACGGGCAGCCGATCCGCTTCGGCGCGGAGGGCGCGCGGGGCGTGGTCCGCGACCCGGCGACGGGCGACCTGAAGGTGGTCGACGTGACCCCGGAGAACGAGTCCGGGATCCTGGTCCACGACGCCCACGCGACGTCCCCGACGACGGCCTTCGCGCTGTCCCGCCTGGCCGACCCGGACACCCTGCACCACACCCCGATCGGCGTGCTGCGCTCGGTGGAACGGCCGGTCTACGACACGCAGATGGCCGACCAGCTGGACACGGCGATCGTGCAGAACGGGAAGGGCGACCTGGCCGCGCTGCTGGCGGGCGGGGACACCTGGACGGTCGTGGGCTGACGGTTGCGGTTACCCGGCGGAGGGGGCGGGCTGGAGCACCCCGGTGGTACCGGCCCGCCCCTTCGCCGTGTCGTACGCCTCCCGCGCCTCCAGCACCCGCCCCATCCGCTCCTCGGTCCACAGGGCCAGCCCGCGCACCTGCTCCGCCGCCTCGCGGCCCAGGTCGGTCAGGGAGTAGTCGACGCGGGGCGGGATCACCGGCTTGGCGTCGCGGTGGACCAGGCCGTCCCGCTCCAGGGTCTGGAGGGTCTGCGCCAGCATCTTCTCGCTCACCTGCTTCACCTGCCCGATCGCCCGGCGGAGTTCGCTGAAGCGGTAGGGGCGGTCGAGGAGTTCGATCAGGACCAGGACGCCCCAGCGGGACGTGACGTGCTCCATGACCAGGCGGTACGGGCACGTCGCCTCGCCCGTGTCACGGCCACTCGGCACCTCTGCACTTACTGCCATGCCAGTACCTTACTTCAAAGTGGGTACTTTCCACGAGTTAGCGCCTCCCCTAGGGTTAGCGGCACGCACCGCACCCCACAAGGAGTTGTCACCCATGAGCATCGTCGTCACCGGAGCCACCGGACACCTCGGCCGCCACGTCGTGGAGCAGTTGCTGGAGAAGGTTCCGGCCGGCCAGATCACCGCCGTCGTCCGGACCCCCGAGAAGGCCGCCGGCTTCGCGGAACGCGGGGTGAAGATCGTGGTCGCGGACTACAACACCCCCGAGACCTTCGACACCGTCCTCGCCGCCGGCGACAAGGTGCTGCTGATCTCCGGCAACGAGTTCGACAAGGGCCGCGTCGGCCAGCACAAGGTCGTCATCGAGGCCGCGAAGGCCGCCGGTGTCGCCCTCCTCGCCTACACCAGTGCCCCCGGCTCCCTCACCGCCGCCCTGGCCGACGACCACCGCGGCACGGAGGAGGCGCTGCTGGCGTCCGGAGTGCCGTACGCCCTGCTCCGCAACGGCTGGTACAACGAGAACTACACCGAGCAGCTGGCCCCGGTCCTGGAGCACAACGCCGTCGTGGCCGCCGCCGGTGACGGCCGGGTCTCCGCCGCCACCCGTGCCGACTACGCCGCCGCCGCCGTCACCGTGCTGACCGGCGAGGGCCACGAGAACCAGACGTACGAGCTGGGTGGCGACGAGGCGTGGAGCTTCGCCGAGTACGCGGCCGAGCTGAGCCGGCAGACCGGCAAGGAGATCGCCTACAACAACGTCCCGGCCGAGACGCTCATCGGCATCCTCACCGGCGCCGGCCTGCCCGAGCCGTTCGCCGCGATCCTCGTCGGCGTCGACGCGTCCATCGAGAAGGGCGAACTGGTCGTCTCCACCGGCGACTTGTCCCGTCTCTCGGGTCGCCCGACCACGCCGATCAGCGAGTCGATCGCGCTCGCGCTCAAGGGCTGAGCGACCCACGGAAGGCTTCTCCCACGCCTCGTCACGGCGTGACGACCGGGAACCTCTTGTCGGGCCGGGTGACGTGGGAGAAGAGGCGGGCCAGCAAGGCCTCGTCGCCCTCGGCCGTGACGCCGTCGAGGCCCTTGCCCGCGAGGACGCCCAGGAGCTGGGGCTTCGTGAGGGTGAGGGTCAGGGCCGCCTGGGTCTTGGGGGTGTCCATGGTGCGGTGGGTGAGCGCGCCGTTGTGCAGGGTGAGGCGGTGGCGGCGGTCCTCGTCGGTGAGGACGAGGTCGATGGTGAGGTCGTCGTCCCAGGCGCGGGGGCCGTCGATGCGGATGGCGACGGAGTCCAGCAGCATCTCCGTGGTCAGCGACATCACCATCTCCGGGCTGGCGGTGTCGACGCCGTTGGCGTTGACGCCGTGGCGCAACTCCATGGCGGAGGTCAGATAGAAGTTGCGCCAGGTGCCGTTCTCGGCACCGTGGCCGAGCAACTCGTAGACCTGGGCGAGGAGTTCCTTGGCGTCGCCACAGGCCGGGTCGGCGAAGACGATGTGGTTGAGCAGGGTGGCCGCGAAGCGCGGGTCGCCGGCGTCGACGTAGCCACGGGCCTTGCGCAGGGCCTCGTCCACGCCGCCCGCCAACTCCACGTACCGCTGAGCGAGTTGGACCGGCGGGTGCTCCCACAGGTGGGCGACGTTGCCGTCGAACCAGCCGAGGTAACGCTGGTAGATCGCCTTGACGTTGTGGTTGAGGGAGCCGTAATAGCCGCGCGCGTGCCAGGACTTCTCCAGCGCGGGCGGCAGTTCCAGCTCCTCGGCGATCTCCGGCCCGGTCAGGCCGTCGTTCAGCAGACGCAGTGTCTGGTCGTGCAGGTAGGCGTACAAGTCCCTTTGCACGCCGAGGAATTGGACGACGTTGTCGTGCCCCCAGGTCGGCCAGTGGTGGGACGCGAACGCGACGTCGTAGGCGTCGGCGAAGTACTCGATGGCCTCGTCCAGGTACCGCGCCCAGACACGGGCGTCGCGGACGACGGCGCCGCGCAGGGTCAGGATGTTGTGCATGTTGTGCGTGGCGTTCTCGGCCAGGCACAGGGCGCGCAGTTCGGGGAAGAGGAAGTTCATCTCGGCGGGCGCTTCCGTGCCCGGGGTGAGCTGGAAGACGATGCGGACGCCGTCGAGCGTCTCCTCCTGGCCGGTACGGGTGATGTCGTGGGTCGGCGGGATCAGGCTGACGGTGCCGTTCGAGGTCGTCATGCCGAGGCCGGCGCTGATCTGCCCCTCGGGCGACTTCGGCAGCCGGTCGCCGTACATGAAGATCGCGCGGCGCGTCATGGCGTTCCCCGCGTAGACGTTCTCACTCACCGCGTGCTCCAGGAACCCGGCCGGGGCGAGGATCGGGACGTCCTCTTCGGTGCCGGGCGGCAGGACACCGCGTGAGCCGCCGAAGTGGTCGGCGTGCGAGTGCGTGTAGATGAGCGCGGTGACGGGCCGGTCGCCGCGGTGCTTCCGGTACAGGGCGAGCCCGGCGGCGGCCGTCTCCACGCTCAGCAGCGGGTCGATGACGATCACGCCGCGCTCGCCCTCGACGAGGGTCATGTTCGACAGGTCGAGGCCCCGGATCTGGTACACGCCCTCCCTGACCTCGTACAGGCCCTGCCGGGAGCAGAGCTGCCCCTGGCGCCACAGGCTGGGGTGCGCGGTGTCCGGGCAGTCGCCCTGAAGAAAGGCGTAGGCGTCGTTGTCGTAGACGACATGGCCGTCGGCCCCCTTCACGACCGCCGGGTCGAGGGCGGCGACGAAGCCCCGGTCGGCGTTCTCGAAGTCGGCGGTGTCCTCGAAGGGAAGGGCGGCGTCGGTCATCTGGGACTCCGTTCCAGGGCTCCGGCCCGCACACGGGGGGCTCGGATCGGCACAGGCCACGTCGATCCATCTCAACACCGGGCAGGAAGGGCCGCATGTCGGGCGCCCCGCCCCCGACCGTCATGACCGTATGGCGATACACCCATGACAGCCAGGGCCGCTCGGCGCTACCTTCGTGCTGGCCGCGCGGACGCGGCAAGGCATGGCGTGCGAAGGAGGGGCCCGTGAGCGGGAAGCCGAGCGGGAAGCCGAAGGGCGAACAGCACCACATAGGACTGCTGAACGGCTTCGCGGCATACGGCATGTGGGGCCTGGTCCCCCTGTTCTGGCCACTGCTCAAGCCCGCGGGCGCCGCCGAGATCCTCGCCCACCGCATGGTGTGGTCGCTGGCTTTCGTCGCCGTGGCACTCCTCACGATCCGGCGCTGGGCCTGGGCCGGTGAACTCCTGCGCCAGCCACGCAAGTTGGGCCTCGTCACGATCGCCGCGGGGTTCATCACCATCAACTGGGGCGTCTACATCTGGGCCGTGAACAGCGGCCACGTCGTCGAGGCCTCGCTCGGCTACTTCATCAACCCCCTCGTCACCATCGCGATGGGCGTCCTCCTCCTGAAGGAACGGCTGCGCCCGGCACAGTGGGCCGCGGTCGGCGTGGGCCTGGCCGCCGTGATCGTCCTGGCGGTCGGCTACGGCCAGCCACCGTGGATCTCCCTCACGCTCGCCTTCTCCTTCGCGACGTACGGCCTGGTGAAGAAGAAGGTCAACCTCGGCGGCATCGAGTCCCTGGCCGCGGAGACCGCGATCCAGTTCCTGCCGGCGCTCGCCTACCTGCTGTGGCTGAACTCCCACGGCACCCTGACCTTCGCCCAGGAGGGCCCCGGCCACGCCGCACTCCTCGCCTCCACCGGCATCGTCACCGCACTCCCCCTCGTCTGCTTCGGCGCGGCGGCGATCCGGGTGCCGTTGTCGACGCTGGGCCTGCTCCAGTACATGGCACCGGTCTTCCAATTTCTCCTGGGCATCCTGTACTTCCACGAGTCGATGCCCCTAGAACGCTGGGCGGGCTTCGCGCTCGTATGGCTGGCCCTCGTCCTCCTGACGACGGACGCGTGGCGCACGGCGAGGCGGGGCAGGGCGGCAGCGGCGATCGCACAGGAGAGGTCCGCGGCCGGGAGCCCGAACCCGGTGGACACGGTGGAGGCGTAGCCCCGCGACCACGCCGTACCGATGCCAGAGTGAAGGGCATGACACAGACGCCCGC
>NZ_JBLTJC010000413.1:0-8588 GCF_048158785.1 Streptomyces colwelliae
CCTCGACCGCGTCCTCCGACCATCACCACGGCGAATCCGAGACCGCCATCTACGTGGTGAGCGGTCAGGGTTCGTCCCGCCGAATGAGACACCAATTGGTGTCCATTGACAGCCGCCGACAGCGGGCCCCAGGATGTGCAGCATGCTCACGACGCACCCCGGTGTGGTGTGCCGCTACGTGGACCTGCGGCGCACCTGTAGCGCTCTCTGTCGCTGACCCGCCGCCCCCGGCCCACAGGCGCCTGACCCCGCTCCCGTAGGCACCGGCGTTCCGCCGCCTCGCCGCCCAGCGCCGTCTCCTCGCGCCCCCTCTCGCGTTTCGTCGCCTCCTCCGCCTCCCTCCGTGTCCCGGGCTCTCCCCGCGATCCGCCGACGCCTCATGCCCTGGGCGCGGCATGCCCCCGTGCGCATCGAAGCCGCACCGGCATGTCCGCCGTCCCGGTCTCCGTGATGTCCGGCCCCGGGTGTGCCGCCCTCGCTTCCTTTCCGCTGCCCCGGCGCGGCCGGGAGCCCTCGAAGAAAGAAACAAAGATGTCCGGACGACTCACGTCTCGCAGCCCTCGGGCGGCCTTCCGCCCCGGCAGACTGCGCGCCGCCGCCCTGGGTACCGCCCTCGCCACCGTGCTCGTCCCCACGCTCAGCGCCTGCGGCGGCGACGCCTCGACGGCCGGCGGCAGCGCCACGCTGAAGTGGGCCTCCTCCTATTTCCCCGCCCACTGGGACCCGGTCGTCAGCGGCAGTGGCGCCCAGTTCCGTGAACTCGCCCTGGTCTACGCCTCGTTGACCCGCACGGACGCGACCGGCAAGGCCGTGCCCGACCTGGCCAAGAGCTGGGAGTACAACGCCAAGGGCGACCAGATCACGTTCCATCTGCGCCCGAACCTGAAGTTCAGCGACGGCGAACCGGTCGACGGCGCCGCCGTGAAGGCCGCCATCCTGCGCGCCCAGAAGCAGAAGAACTCCGCGCTCTTCGGCGACCTCACCTCCATCAAATCGGTGGACGCCGACGGACTGGACGCGGTGCTCCACCTCAGCCAGGTCGACTACCAGATCCCCCAGCTCCTCGGCGAGCGCGTCCTCCAGATCGCCAGCCCGAAGGCGGCGAAGTCCCCCACCAAACTGGATCAAAGCCCGGTCGGCGCGGGCCCGTTCACCGTCACGCAGCTCGTCCCTGGCACCAAGGTTCTCCTGAAGAAGAACCCGGATTACTGGGACGCCAAGGACATCCACATCGACAACGTCGAACTGACCTCGGCCCCCGACGCGGCGACGGTCGTCTCCGGACTCCAGACCGGCGTCTACAACTTCGCCGACATCGCCCCCAGTCAGGCCGAGGCCGCCAAGAAGGCCGGACTCGACGTCTTCGTACAGCCCGGCTTCAACGCCTCCAACATCAGCCTCAACGTCAACAAGGCGCCGTTCAACAACGCCAAGGTCGTCGACGCGGTCCGCTACGCGGTCAACCGCCAGGAGTTCGTGGACAAGCTGACCTTCGGCTACGGCTCGGTCACCAACCAGCCGTTCCCCAAGGGGTATGTGGCCTACGACCCGCAGTCCGCGAACGACTACGCCTACGACCCGGCGAAGTCGAAGCAGCTGCTCTCCGAGGCCGGTTACAAGGCGGGCCAGATCAAGCTCGACCTGGTCATCCCGGCGGAAGACCCCTCGGCGGAGATCGTCCAGGCGCAGTTGGCGAAGGTCGGCATCACGGTGAACATCAAGGTGGACAAGAACTGGGCCACCCCGTTCTTCGCCAAGAACCTGACGCTCTCCACCTACGGGACGACGGGGCGCGACTCCGCCGCACAGACCCTCACCGCGCACTTCGGTCCGAACGGCCCGCTCAACCTCAGCTCGCCGTACGAGCCTTCGGGCTTCGAGGCGGCCATCGCCAAGGTGCGCCAGACCCCGCTGGACTCGCCCGACTACGCGAAGGTCCTCCAGGCGGCGACCCGGGCCGGCCTCCAGAGCAAGGCGCTGGTCTTCACGTACTCCTCGCCCAACCTCATCGCGAAGAGCAAGTCGATCTCCGCCCTGCCCAAGAACCCGGCCCACATCGACTGGACCGGCGTGACCATCGGCGCCAGCTGACACTCCGTCACATCACGGAAAGCCACCACCCGTACGGCCACCACTCCTACAGCCACTACCCGTACAGCCACTACAGAGAGGGGGCAAGCCATGACGACGACGGAGGCACCGGCCACACCACCCGACGTCCGTCACCGGGTCGCCACGACCGGGACGCGGCACACCGTGGGCCGCGTCCTGGTCACCCTCGCCCGGTCGATCGCGATCTTCGTGCCCGTGTTCCTGGTCGCGACGTTCGTGACGTTCGCGCTGCGGTCACTGAGCGGGCTCAGCCCGGCGCGGATCCAGCTGGGTGAGGAAGCAACTCCCGAAGCGGTAGCCAGAGTTGAAGCACACTGGGGCCTCAACCGGCCCTTCCTCGTCCAGTACGTGGACTGGCTGGGCGGCGTCCTGCACGGGCAGCTCGGCACCAGCTGGACCAACGGCGCCGACATCTCCACCCTCATCGGCCTCGGCCTGGGCGTGAGCCTGTCGGTGGCGTTCTTCGCGCTGATCATCGGCGTGGTCGCGGGATTCGCCCTCGGCACGCTCGCCGCGCTGCGCCGTACGACCTGGATCGACCGCGCGATCACGGGCTTCGTCACGGTGATCTCGGTGATGCCCGCCTTCGTCGTCGGCATCGTGCTGGTCGCGGTGTTCGCGGTCGGACTGCATGTGTTCCCGTCCGCCGGATACGTCCCGGCGGCGCAGGGGGTCGGGCCGTGGCTGGCCCATATCACCCTGCCCGCCGTCGCGTTGAGCTTCGACGTCGTCGCCGACGTCGCCCGCCAACTGCGCACCAGCCTCGTCTCCGCCTACCGCGAGAACTATGTGACGGGCGCGGTCGTACGGGGGCTCAGCCCACGCCGGATCTTCTTCGGCCATGTCCTGCGCAACGGCCTCGGCCCCGCGCTCGCCACCCTCGGCCTGAAGTTCCCCACCCTCGTCGGCGCCTCGGTCGTCACCGAGTGGATCTTCGGACTCCAGGGGTTCGGCCGGTTCGCGAACGACTCCGCGCAGGCCGGTGACGTACCGGCCGTCCAGGGAGTCCTGGTCGTGTCGATCGTCCTGGTCGTCGTCTTCAACCTGATCGTCAACCTGGTGCTGGCGCGTGTGACGCCGGCGTCCCAGCGGGGGGTGTGACCATGGTGCGCCGCGTGCTCTCCCTGACGTCCGGCCGGATCGCCCTGGTGATCCTGGCCGTGATCGCCCTGCTCGCCGTCCTCGGGCCGTTCATCGCGCCCCACGACCCGCTGGCCACCAGTTCCGACACTCTCGCCGAGGCGTCGGGCGCGCATTGGCTCGGTACCGACTACCTCGGCCGCGATGTGCTGAGCCGGCTGCTCGACGGCTCCCGGGTGAGCGTGCTCGGCTCGCTCGAAGTCGCCCTCACCGCCATGGGAGTCGGGGCCATCCCCGGCATCCTGTCGGTCTACTTCGGCCGGGTCTTCGAGTGGGTCACCCTCCGGCTGACCGACACACTGGTCGCCCTGCCCTTCCTGCTGTTCGCCGTCGCCGTGGTCGCCCTGCTCGGCAACGGCATCACCCAAGCCATGCTGGTCACAGGGGTGTTGGTGTCCCCGCTGTTCTACCGGGTGGCCCGCGCCGCGACGCTGGCGGTGGCCCGCTCGCCGTACGTGGAGGCCGCGTTGATCTCCGGCGCCTCCATCGGGTGGGTCGTCCGCCGGCACGTCTGGGTCAAGGTGCTGCCGCCGATCGCGGTCGCGCTCGCACAGACCATCGGCGTCGGCTTCGTCATCGTCTCGACGCTGACCTTCCTGGGCATCGGCGTCCAGCCGCCCGCACCCACCTGGGGCGGGCTGCTCGCCTCGGACCTCGGTTATCTCACCCAGAAACCGTGGGCACCGCTGGTCCCCGCCCTGCTAATCATGGTCACCGTCTGGGCCTGCAACCTCCTCGCCGACGCGATCCGCGACGTCTCCGGCGAGGCGGGCCGCGCCCTGGTCAACAACCGCAAGGCGCGCGCCAATCGGCTCGCCGACGCCACCGACTCCGATGCCCACAGCGACGCCGCTCACGTTCACGCCGGAGGTGCGTGATGGCAACTCTCTCCGAAAAAGTCCTGACCAAGGCCGAGCAGAACAGCAAGACCGCACAGAACGGCAGGGCCGAGGTCGAGAAGACCGGGACGGACGGCACGGCCGGTACACCGGGTACGACCGACGCAACCGAGCCCGTCCGCCCGGCCGCCCCGTCGACGCCCGTCCTGTCCGTAGGCGACGTACGCATCAGCGACCGGGCCGCCGGCCAGGAGATCGTCCACGGCGTCACCTTCACGCTGACACCCGGCAAGGCGGTCGGCATCGTCGGCGAGTCCGGCAGCGGCAAGACCCTCACCTGCCGGGCCACGCTGGGCATCCTGCCCGCCCACTTCGAGGTCACCGGCGGCTCGATCGAGATCGACGGCCAGGACATCTCCGGGCTCTCGTCGGCTCGGTGGACGGCCCTGCGCGGCGCCACGATCAGCGCGGTCTTCCAGGACCCGGCGTCGTATCTCAACCCCTCGATCCGCGTGGGCGCGCAGATCGCCGAGGTGCTCAAGGTCAAGAAGGGACTCAAACGGCGCGAGGCCCGCCGGCAGGCGATCGAGCTGCTCCACGCCGTGCGGCTGCGCGACCCGGAGCTGGTCTACAGCCAGTACACCTACGAACTCTCCGGCGGCATGCTCCAACGCGTCCTCATCGCGGCCGCGATCGCCGCCGACCCGCGCATCCTCATCGCCGACGAGGCCACGACCGCGCTCGACGTCACCGTCCAGGCGGAGATCCTCGACCTGCTCGCCGACCTGCGCGAACGCACCGGCCTCGCCCTCGTCCTGGTCTCCCACGACCTGGCCGTCGTCGCCCAGCTCTGCGACGAGGTCCTCGTCATGCGGCAGGGTGAGGTGGTCGAACAGGGCCCGACCCACGAGGTGTTGCACAACCCGCGGCACGAATACACCCGGCTGCTGATCGCCGAGCACGAGCAGTACGGCCTGGACAAGTTCCTCGGCGCAGACGCCGTGGAGCCCGTGAGGACCGACGTCCTGGCCGCCGTAGAAGCCGTAGAGGAGGACGCGTGAGCACCGACCACCCGTCGCCGCAGCCCGCCCAACCCGTCCTGGACGTCACCGACTTGGAGGTGCACTACGGCCTCCACCGGCGTCGCCGCCAGGCCCTGAACCGGGTCTCGCTGAGCATCGCCCCGGGCGAGACCGTCGGCATCATCGGCGAGACCGGTTCGGGCAAGTCGACGCTCGCGCGGGCCGTGCTCGGTCTGGTGCGCGCCTCGGCCGGGTCGATCGTGATCGACGGCGAGGAGGTCGGTTCGTACGGCCATCGCCAGTGGCGCGCGCTGCGGCGGCGCGGTGTGATCCAGTACGTCTTCCAGGACCCGCTGCGCAGTCTCGACCCGGACGTGACGGTCGAGGCGTCGCTGGCCGAACCCCTGCTGATCCAGAGCGTTTCCCGGCAGGAGGCGGCGACCCGGGTCCGCGCGTTCCTCGACCGGGTACGGCTCTCCGCCGAACTGCTCGACCGGCTGCCCGGTGAGTTGTCCGGCGGGCAGCGTCAACGCGTCGCGGTGGCGCGGGCGTTGGTGACCGAGCCGCGTCTCGTCATCCTCGACGAGCCGGTCAGCGCGCTCGACTCCGCGAACCGCGTGCAGATCCTCCAGATCCTCAAGGAACTCCGCGCCGACGGCGTCGCCCTCGTCTTCATCTCCCACGACCTCGGGTCCGTCGCCGGGGTCGCCGACCGCATCGCCGTGCTGTACCAGGGCGAGTTGGTCGAGGTCGGCGCCACCGCCCACGTCATCAACCAGCCCCAGCACCCCTACACGCGCCTGCTCGTCCGCTCCGCGCCCACCCTGCACAGCGCGGCGGCGGACCGCGCCGAACGCGAGGCCCTGCGCGCCCTCCTGCACGCCTGACACACCCTCAACTCCCTTTCACGGAAAAGGAACAGCCATGTCCCGCACGCTCCACCTCGCCCTCCACCCCTACGGTGTCGGCGGTCCCGGCCAGCACGGGCTGTGGAAGGACCCGCGCGTCGCGAAGAACGCCAGCATCGACATCAACTACTACATCCGACTGGCCCAGGCGGCCGAACACGCCCTGTTCGACGCCCTGTTCATCGTCGACAGCCAGTTCATCAACTCCACTTATCCGGCGCACTATCTCAACCGCCTGGAGCCGCTGACCCTGTTGTCGGCCGTCGCCACCCACACCAAGCACCTCGGCCTGGTGGGCACGGCGAGTTCGACGTACAACTCGCCCTTCAACCTCGCCCGCCGCTTCGCCTCGCTCGACCACATCAGCGGCGGACGGGCCGGCTGGAACGTCGTCACCAGCTTCGACACCGGCACCGCGCGGAACTTCGGGCTCGACGAGCACCTCGACTACGCCACCCGCTACGGCCGTGCCCTGGAGTTCGTACAGGTCGCCCGGGGGCTGTGGGACTCGTACGAGGACGACGCGTTCCCGGCCGACGTCGAGCGGGGCGTGTTCCTCGACCCGGCGAAGCTGCACGAACTCGACCACGCGGGCGAGCACTTCAAGATCGCGGGTCCGCTGAACCTCTCCCGCTCACCGCAGGGCCAGCCGGTGATCTTCCAGGCCGGGGTGTCCGAGGAGGGCCGTGATCTCGCCGCGCAGGTCGCCGAGGGCATCTTCGCACCCGGGGGCACCCTGGAGTCCGCACGGGACTACTACGCCGACGTCAAGAAGCGCGCGGCCGCCTACGGACGCGACCCCGACCACGTCAAGATCCTCATCCACGGCGGCCCGGTCGTTGCCGCCACCGACGAGGCGGCGCGGCGTCGCGAGCGGGAGATCTTCGAGGAGGACGACGACTTCGACCGCAACCTCGCTCTGCTGGGCCGGTCCTTCGGGGCGTACGACTTCAGCGTGCACGACCTGGACGCACCCTTCCCGGATGTCGCCCACCTCGCCGAGAAGGGAGGGCGCACCGGTGCCGCGCAGCTCATCGAGCGGGCCAAGGCCGAAGGCCTGACGCTGCGTCAAGTGGCCGAGTCCGTCAACCAGTTCCGTCAGTCGCCGTTCGTCGGGGACCCGACGACCGTGGCCGACACCATCCAGCAGTGGTTCGACGCCCGCGCCTTCGACGGCATCAACCTGGCCTTCCGCACCGAGGACGAGCTGAACTACTTCGTCGACGGCGTCGCCCCGATCCTCCAGAAGCGCGGCCTGTTCCGCACCGAGTACACGTCCGACACCCTGCGCGGCAACCTCGGCCTCCCGGTCCCGGCCAACCGTCACTCCCGCGAGCGCCGGCTCGTGAACGACTGAGAGGGCCGGCACGTCATGACGAGCGAGAGACCACGCTTCCGGCTCGGTTTCCTCACCCACGTCCAGGGCCGCGACGACGACATCGCCCACACCTACCGCAACGCCCAGGAACTCTTCGTCGTGGCCGACGAGTTGGGCTTCGACGTCGGCTGGGTCGCCCAGCACCACGTCTCCCTCGGCGGGGGCGGGCTGTCCTCGCCGTGGACCTTCCTCGCCCACGCGGCGGCGCGCACCACCCGCATCCGGCTCGGCACCGCCATCACCGTCCTCCCGCTGGAGGATCCGGTGCGGCTCGCCGAGGACATCGCCACCGTCGACACGCTCAGCGGGGGCCGCGTGGAGTTCGGCGCGGGCAGCGGATCGAGCGAGGTGGAGTACGCGGCGTTCGGCAAGGACGTGGCCCGCAAGCGTCAACTGACCAGCGAGAACCTCGACATCGTGCGCCAGGCCCTGGACCGCCGAGAGGTGGGCACGGCCGGCTTCCGCATCCAGCCCCGGCCCGGCGACTTCAACGCCCGTGTCTGGCAAGGGGTGTTCAGCGCGCAAGGTGCCGAGTACGCGGCGCGGAGCGGTTCGAATCTGCTGCTCAACCGGGCGGCCTACGGCTTCGACGCCCCCACCGACGAGGTCCAACGCCCTTGGGCGGACGCCTACTTGGCCGCCTGGGAGCGACCGCACCGGCCACGCATCGGCCTGTCCCGGTTCGTGTTCCCGGCCAAGGACCGGCGTACCGCGCTCTCGGTGATCGGCGACGACGTCCATCGGGCCGCGCTGCGCATGGTGGAACACGGGGCGTTCCCCAAGGGCCTTGACCAGGACGAGGCGTTGCGCCGCTTCCACTCCTTCTACGGCCATCCCGACGAAATCGTCGCGGCGCTCGGGCAGGAGAAGGTGCTGCCCGTCGCCACCGACCTGATCACCCAGTTCAACCCCGCCGTGCCCGACCACGACGCCGCGGTCCGCGCCCTCGAACTCATCGCGACCGAAGTGGCACCCGCGTTGGGCTGGAAGCCCGCGCAGGCGGCCGAACCCGCATCCGCAGGAGTGTGACATGCCCCAGTACAGCGACTACTTCGGCCCCGAGGGCGCCGGTCGACGAGCCGCTCGTCGAACTGCCCCTGCCGGGCGCGGCCGAGGTGTCCGGGCGCCTGGACGGACTCTCGGACCTGATCATCGCGGGCGGCTCGGCACCGGCGCTGGTGACCGCCGC
>NZ_JBLTJC010000414.1:0-8581 GCF_048158785.1 Streptomyces colwelliae
GGGGAGTAGGGGGCGTCGACTCGGGCTTGGCGATGGGGGAGGACGAGGGCGCCGGTTTCGCCTCGGGCTTCTTCGCCGGGCTGTGGGTGCTGCCGGCCAGCGCGAGGGCGATCGCGGCCGCTGCCGCCGTGGCGACCACACCGGCCGCGATGCCCGCCTTCACCGGCGCGCCGAGCCCCTCGGAGGCCGCGGCGCCACCGGCACCGGCCCCGCCGGACGAACTCCCGCCCGCCGCGGCGGCGGCACCCGCGGCACCGGCCGCACCCGCTCCCGCGCCACCGGCGATGAGCGCGATGGCCTTCGCGTACCCGGCGGCGCCGAACCAGCCGATGACCGCGATCGGGACGACCGCCGGGATACCGCTGGCGACCTCCTCGATCTGAAGCGCGGCAAGCCGGCACTTGGCGCACTCCTCCAGGTGCTTGCGCAGCCCCCGTTCGGCACGCGTGCGCAGTCGGCGACGGGCGTAGGTGCCGAGCTGGTCGGCGTAGCGCGCGCACTCCTCGTCGTCGGTGAGGGTGGCGCTGACATGGGCCTGGAGGTAGGCCTGCTTGAGACCCTCGCGGGCCCGACTGGCCAGCACGCGCGTGCCGTTGGCGTCGAGCCCGAAGAGCGTGGCGACCTCGCTCGGCGACTCGTCCTCGACCTCGGTGTGCCACAGCACGGCCTGCCACCGCTCGGGCAGCGACCGGAAGGCCTGCATCGCCATCGACTGCTCGGCCACGTGCATCGCCCGTACGTCGGCGCCGAGATCGATGGTGTCGTCGTCGGACACCTCGGACACTCGCGCGGACTGCGCGGCGAACACCGCGAAGTCGTCGACGAGTTGCTCCCTCTTCGCTGACTTCGTCCAGTTCGCGGCGACGCGTCGGACGGAGGTCAGCAGATAGGCGCGTACGGCGTGCTCGGGCCCGGAACCGCCGCGCACCGCCTGGAGCATGCGGGCGAAGACCTCGGCGGTCAGGTCGTCGGCGGTGTGCCCGTCCCGGCAGCAGGTGCGGGCGTACCGGCGCACGGCGTCCGCGTGGCGCCGGTACAGCTCCTCGTACGCCGTGTCGTCACCGGCGCGCATCCGCTCGATCAGCGAGGCGTCGGCGGGCGGCATCTCCGACGGCGGCAGCGGCGGCAGAACACTGCCCTCGCGCTGCGGCGGGACGCTGCCCTCGCCGGGTTCGAAACCCGGGGGGAGCCCACTGGGCCCGCCCTGACTCGGCACCTGTGGTGAGGTCAGCCCACCGGCCTCCGGGTCACCGTCACCCAGTGACTCGTCACGCCCGTCAACGCTCATCGCGGAAAGCCCCCGCCGCCTGCCAAGCCAGTCCAACCAGTCCCGAACACCGGGTCAGCGTGCCATATTGGCTTTTGTTCAGGACCCCGTCGTACGGACCTTCCACTCATCCGTGGGGACTTCCCGCAACGCAGTACTAGCGTTCACTCCTCCGGGGAAGGCTCAACTGTCGCCCCCGGAACGGGAGTTGGCGACGATGACCGAAATACCCGGAACGTTCCCAGGCGTCACGAGGGGCGCGGGCACCACGGCACCCGCGCCTCACAGTCACCTATTCGAGTCACCCGCGAACGAGTCACCCGACCGCACCTTTCAACTGGGCCAGCGCAATCCAGCCCGTCCGGCACCTTTTCGGCGCAGGACCACACAATCAGCCCGTCCGGCGTTTGAGGACGAGGCCGTTCAGGCCGATGGGGGGCCTGGGGGCGCAGCCTCCAGAAGACGCCCGCACCAACACCGGGCGCCAAACCAACGACGGCCGCGCCACCCCGCCCCTACCGCAGAGTCACCCCGCCGCCACGCTCACAACGGCCGCGACCGCAACCCCTCCAACAGAATGTCCAGCAACCGAGCCGACGCCGCCGCCTGCTGCGCGGCATCCGGCAACGAGGGCGCCGCCGTAGCGATCACCAGCAGCACGTCCGACACCGAAACGTCCGCCCGCAACTGCCCCGCGGCCCGCGCCCGGTCCACCAGCTGCCCCACGACCTCCAGCAGCGCGGTCGCCCCGGCGTCGTAGTCCCCGGCGCTCAAGATCCCCGCCGACTCCTCCGGCACCAGCCGCAGTTCACCCGTACCCGGCTGCGTCCGCTGCTGCGGCACCCGCGCCTCGTCGAGGAGAGCAGCACCCTCACCCTCATCGGCGACGCCGACCCGCAGCACCTGCGGCGGCAGCAGCCGCCCGGCGCCCGAGGCCACCGACGTCCGCAGGAAGCGCGACAGCGCCGACCACGGTTCGTCCTCCTGGCCGAGCGCCGAACGCGCCTGGTCGGTCAGCCGGGAGGTCTCCTCCTCGGCTATCCGGCGCACCAGGACGTCCTTGCTCGGGAAGCGCCGGTACACCGTGCCGACACCGACCCGCGCGCGTCGCGCCACATCCTCCATCGGCGCGCCGTAGCCCAGCTCGCCGAAGACCTCACGCGCCGCCCGCAGCACGTGCTCGAGATTGCGCTGTGCGTCCACCCGCAACGGCGTCGTCCGCGAGCTGTCCCCGCGTCCGTTTCCCGCCGCTCCGACCGCGCCGCCGGATGCGACGGCTGACGCGGATGTCCAATGAGAGTCCTGAATATGCATACACGTTCCCCCGGTTAATGACGTCTCCCCCCGGAGACTCCCCGCCATTGGCAGCCGGAGCATCGTGAGACAAGCCCGGTTCGCGAGCCTCGCTCTTCGCGGACTCGCTGAGCGCATCCCCCTTCACCCCGTCGACACACGAACATAGTTGAGAGGGGGTCAATTCAGAAGGGGCAGGTTCCGCACGGAGCGCCCCCCGATCGGAGTACGGGTCACATAAGTCCCGATTGCGCCCCCGAACACCACCCCGATCACCACCGCTGACCTGCGCACCTGCGCCGTACTCCGGCAATTCCGGCGGCCGCGCGCGGCCGCCGCCGCCGGTCACACAATTTGTCGAGGCTGTGGACAAACTCCAGCGCCGGGTGCGTCATGGGATGGTGAAGGAACGCGCGCGCATTCTCGTTGTCGGTGGCGGCTACGTCGGGATGTACACAGCCCTGCGCCTTCAGAAGAAGTTGAAACGTGAAATCAAGCGCGGGCAGGTCGAGATCACCGTCGTCAGTCCCGACCCTTACATGACGTATCAGCCGTTTCTCCCCGAGGCCGCCGCCGGTTCGATCTCCCCCCGCCATGTCGTCGTCCCGCTGCGCCGCGTCCTCGACCAGTGCCGGGTCGTCATCGGCGAGGCCACCGCCATCGACCACGGCAAGCGCACCGCGACCCTCAGCACCCTCGCCACCGAGGAAGAGGGCACGGGCACCGAGGAGTTGGCGTACGACGAACTCGTCCTGGCCCCCGGCTCCGTCTCGCGCACCCTCCCGATCCCCGGCCTCGCCGACCACGGCGTCGGTTTCAAGACCGTCGAGGAGGCCATCGGCCTGCGCAACCACGTCATCGAGCAGATGGACATCGCCTCCTCCACGCGCGACCCCGCGATCCGCGACGCGGCGCTGACCTTCGTCTTCGTAGGAGGCGGTTACGCCGGCGTCGAGGCGCTCGCCGAGCTGGAGGACATGGCCCGCTACGCCGTGCGCTACTACCACAACGTCGACGCCGACGACCTGAAGTGGATCCTCGTGGAGGCCTCGAACCGCATCCTCCCCGAGGTCGGCGAGGAGATGGGCACCTACACGGTCACCCAGCTGCGCCGCCGCAACATCCAGGTCCTCCTGGAGACCCGCCTCGAATCCTGCGTCGACCGCGTCGCCGTCCTCAGCGACGGCCAGCGCTTCCCGACCCGCACGCTCGTGTGGACGGCCGGCGTGAAACCCCACCCGGTCCTCGCCGCGACGGACCTCCCGCTCAACAACCACGGCCGTCTCAAGTGCACCGCAGAGCTGACGATCGAGGGCGCCACGCACGCGTGGGCAGCGGGAGACGCGGCAGCCGTCCCCGACGTCACCGCGTCCGAACCCGGCACCGAGACCGCCCCCAACGCCCAGCACGCCGTACGCCAGGCCAAGACCCTCGGCGACAACATCGCGCACTCCCTGCGCGGCGAGCCCCTTCAGACGTACGCCCACAAGTACGTCGGCTCGGTCGCCTCCCTGGGACTGCACAAAGGCGTCGCGCAGGTCTACGGACGGAAGCTGAAGGGCTACCCTGCCTGGTTCATGCACCGCGTCTACCACCTGAGCAGGGTGCCCACCTTCAACCGCAAGGCCCGTGTGCTCGCCGAATGGACGCTGGCGGGGCTCTTCAAAAGGGAGATCGTTTCTCTCGGTTCACTCGAACATCCCCGAGCGGAGTTCGAACTCGCGGCCGGTGGAAAGCCTCCACACGACCCGAAGGGGTCGAACTGACAGGACCGAGGAACTCCACCGGCCGCCGAGGCGTCTGACGAATGTCGGCCCGGTCGGTCACACTGCCAGACTGGTCCACGACTTCGGGCGGGCCCACGCTCGCCCTTCTCACCCAAGAGGCTTTCCCCACTGTGCTGCATCCCCCGGGGGCCAACCCTCGGACCCCCGGCAGGGTCCGGAGCGGGCCGACAACATCTACACGAGGCATGGATTCGTGAACTTCACGCGCTGGAGCGCCCGGCTCCCCGGAACGCAGCGCCGCGCCGCAGCGCGGACCGACCACACGGTCACCCCGGACCGGCGGGGGGAAGGCTCCGTGCCCGCGGCCCGCGCCGAGCAGCTCACCGACGAGCCGCCGGTCCCCGCCGTCGACGACCTGCCCGTCCGCGAGGTCCTCGACCGCGTCCCGGCCCTCGTCGCCCTCGTGCACGGCCCCGACCAGCGCATCGTGTACGTCAACGACGCCTACGCCGCGGCCTTCGGCGCCCGCCCCCTGGGCGCACCGGCCCGCGAGGCTCTCCCCGAGCTGGACGAACTCGGCCTGCTCCCGCTCCTCGACCAGGTCCTGCGCAGCGGCAAGCCCCGCACCCTCAAGTCCCGCAAGGCCCCCGGCGGCCGCTCGTACACGTTCACCTGCACCCCGGTCGCCGAGAGCGCCGACAGCGCCGAGGGCGGCGTCCTGATCTTCGCCACCGACGTCACCGACCACGCCGAGGCCGCCGAACGCCTGCGCGCGAGCGAACGCCGCCAGCGCGAAACAGCCGTAACGCTCCAGCGCTCCCTGCTCCCCCAGGAGCTGGAGGAGCCCGACGACCTGCGCATCGCCGCCACCTACCAGCCCGGCGGCACCGAGGCGGCGGTCGGTGGCGACTGGTACGACGTGATCACCCTCGGCGGCGGCCGCACAGCCCTGGTCATCGGCGACGTCATGGGCCGGGGCGTGCGAGCGGCGGCGGTCATGGGCCAACTCCGTACGGCGGTCCGCGCGTACGCCCGCCTCGACCTGCCCCCGCACGAGGTCCTCCAGCTCCTGGACGGCCTCGCCACGGAGATCGACGCGAACCAGATCGCCACGTGCGTGTACGCCATCTTCGACCCGAACGAGGGCCGCCTGGTGTACGCCTCGGCCGGCCACCTCCCGATCCTCGTCCGCGACGAGACGGGAGCGGTCCAGCGCGCCGACGAACCCACCGGCCCCCCGCTCGGCACCGGCGGCTGGATCCACGCCTCGGGCTCGATCCCCCTCAGCCCCGGTTCTACGGCGGTCCTCTACACGGACGGTCTGGTGGAGCGCCGGGACGAGGACCTCGACGAGGGAATCGCCTCCCTGGAGCGCGCCTTGGCCGGCGCCACCGGCACCCCCCAGGTGGTCTGCGACCGCCTGGTCCGCTCGCTCGGCGTCACCGCGGACCACGACGACGACGTCGCCGTCCTGGTCCTCCAGCACCCGGCCCGCACCGGCCCGGCCGGCGACCTCTTCCGCAACGCGGCCCTGGAGCTGCTCGGCGGAGTGGAAGCGGCCCCACGCGCGCGTGCGTTCGCCTCCGGAGTCCTCACCAGCTGGCGCTTCCCCACCGAACTGCACGACCTGGGCGTCCTGGCCGCCAGCGAACTGGTCGCCAACAGCCTCCAGCACGGCACCCCACCCATGCGCCTACGCCTCCGCCGCACCGACCGCCGCCTGATCGTCGAGGTCACGGACGGCGACGACCACCTCCCGCGCCGCCGCCGCGCGGAACCGGCCGACGAGTCGGGCAGAGGCATCGCGATCGTGGCGACCATCGCCTCGAACTGGGGCTCCCGCCGCACACCGGGCGGAGGCAAGGCCGTCTGGTGCGAGTTCGTACTCCCGAAGACGGCCCCGGCGTGACCTACGCCTCGACCCCGACCGGCTCCACACTCCCGCGAGCGACGACCAGACTCCCCTTCGCCCGCCAAGGCTGATCCTGTACGGCGCTCAACTGCCGCCCCAGCCGCACGGCGAGCAGACTGATCCCCAGCGAGAACAAGAAGAACGTCACGACATACGGCCCCGGCAGCGAAGCCCCGAGCGGCCCGCCCACCGCGGGCCCAACAGCCAGCGCGAGCTGCTTCACGAGGGCGAAGGCCGAGTTGTACTGCCCGGCCATCCCCTCCGGCGCCAGATCGGCCACCAGCGGAGCGACGGTCGGCGACAACATCGCCTCCCCGAGCCCGAACAACGCGTACGTCGACACGAAGGCCGCCGTAGCCATCTCCTGACTCCCATGCCCGAGCCCCGCGAAGCCGGCCGTGACCCACGCCAACGCCCAGATCATCCCTACGGCCGCGATCACCCGCGAGCGCCGACGCCGCTCGACGAACTTCAGCACCGCGAACTGCGCGACGACGATCATCGCGGTGTTCGCGGCCAGCGCGGTCCCGAGCGCGGACGTGGAAATACCGGCGGCCTCGACCCCGTACGCACTCAGCCCCGACTCGAACTGCCCGTAGCAGGCGAAGAACAGCACGAAGCCGAGCACGCTCAGCTGCACCATGGCCCGGTTCCCGAGCAACTGCTTCCAGGCACCCTTGGCCGACGCCCGTGCGGGAGCATCCCCGATGGCAGGCGAATGCGGCATCCGTACGGTCGCCATCACTCCGGCGAGCACCAGGAACATCGCCGACTCGATCCCGAAGAGCAGCGTGAACGAGGACGCGCTGGTCGTGTCGACCAGATGACCCCCGATGAGCCCGCCGACACCGAGCCCGAGGTTCTGCAGAAAGAACTGCATGGCGAAGGCACGCGAGCGTGTGTCGGCCGTAGAGCAGTCCACGATCATCGTGGCGAGCGCCGGCTGCATCACGGCCTGCCCGGCCCCGAGCGCGGCAGCCGACAGCAACACAGCGGTCGCACTCCCCGCCAGCCCCAGACTCATCGACCCTACGGCGGCCAGAACCAGGGCGACGAGGAGAACCGGTCGGGGACCGCGCCGGACGATGGCCCGCCCGGCGAACGGCAGCACGATCAGCGCGGCCACGGCGAAGACGGCGAGCACGAGACCCGCCGTCATGGCTCCAAGGCCCCGCACCTGCGCCACATAGACGTACAGGTACGGGACGGTGAAGCCGAGCCCGAACGCGCTGAGTGCGTTTCCCACGTGGATCCGGCGCATCGCTGCGCCCATCGCCCTGGTCACGGTCACCTCAATCAGGTAGTTGGTCGCCATCGGTACTTCTTAGTCCCGAAGACTTCGAAGCTAAACAGTACATCTAGAAGGACTTCAACGCCAAGCGACCTCGTGCGATACTGCCGTCCATGGGCGAACCGACACTCGACGAGCAGATCGCCGCCTACCAGCGCGAGTTCAAGGACCTCGACCCCCAGGTCGAGAAGATCGTCTCGGCCCTGGGCCGCCTGAACCGCCGCATGAACGTCGCCTACGGCCGCCAGACCGCGAACCTCGGTATGAGCAGCGCCGAGTGGGAAGTCCTCAAGGCGCTCGTCCTCGCCGGTGCTCCTTATCGGATGGGCCCGAGCGACCTCGCCAAGCGCCTCGGCCTGACGCCGGCCGCGATGACCCACCGCATCGACCGCATGGTCGCCGAGGGCCTGGTCACCAGGGAGCGGGACGAGTCCAACCGCGTCCGCGTGATCGTGGAGTTGACCCCCGAGGGCCGCGGCAAGTGGCTGGAGGCGATGCGCATGGCGACGGTCTTCGAGGAGGACCTCCTCCAGGACCTCTCGCCGGTGGAGCGCACAGTTCTCGGCGAGGTCCTGACCCGCCTGCTGCGTAGGGTGGAGCATGCCCAGCCGGATGCCGGCGGTCGGCTCAGCGACCTCGAATAAAAGATCTTGACAGAGGGTGCTTGACAGCCCCCTGCTCGATCCGTAGAGTTCTTCGGGTTGCCGCCGAGCCGTAACGGTTCTCCGGCAACACCTCCGCCGCGACAGCGGCAACCCAAACCAACCGCACGATCTCCCAACGGGATTGATTTCGGCGTGCCCGAATTCAATTCGATTTGGGCTCGGCTGTGTTCGATCAGGTCACTAGGACTCGATTGGAACTCCGCCGGGGGAATCGGCTAAGGTTTGAGACGTCGGAACGGCTCAACGGCCGGGATGGCAACCCCCGCTGACTGGGAGTCAGGCCCGAAAGGATCTGATAGAGTCGGAACCGCCGGAAAGGGAAACGCGGAAGCGGAAACCTGGAAAGCACCGAGGAAATCGGAACCGGAAACGGTCTGATAGAGTCGGAAACGCAAGACCGAAGGGAAAAGCCCGGAGGAAAGCCCG
>NZ_JBLTJC010000415.1:0-8545 GCF_048158785.1 Streptomyces colwelliae
CCCCTCGTACGGAATCCGCCGACACCCGCGACCGCATCCTGGCCGCGGCCCGGGAGGAGTTCTCCGAGCGAGGGTGTGGGCACGCGTGCGTGGCCGTTCGAGACGCACGCACGCGTGGTCGTTCGTCAGGCACGCACGCGTGGCCGTCGTCGGGGCCGTGGGTGATTGCCGGGAGGCTGGGCGCGTCACGCACGCACGCGTGGCCGTTCATGGTCCACGCACGCGTGGCCGTACTGAACGCCCGGACGGTACGTGACGTATCAGACCCGCATGAAGTATCGCCACAACGCGGCCCCGCGCCGGAGATGGCCGGTTGCCGCACCTCGCACAGGGCGGGCACAGCAACCGGCTCCCCCGCGCAAAGCGCCGCCCCGTAGTCTGTCCTCCGTGGCAGAACCAGTCGTGCGCATCCCGGATGCGAAGGTCGCGCTGTCCACGGCGTCCGTGTATCCGGAGTCGACGGCGACGGCCTTCGAGATCGCCGCACGCCTCGGCTACGACGGCGTCGAGGTGATGGTGTGGACCGACCCGGTCAGCCAGGACATCGACGCGCTGCGCCGGCTCAGCGACTACCACCAGGTCCCGATCCTCGCCGTGCACGCGCCGTGCCTGCTCATCACCCAGCGGGTGTGGTCCACCGACCCGTGGATCAAGCTCCAGCGCGCCCAGGCGGCCGCGGAGAAGCTCGGCGCGAGCACGGTCGTGGTGCATCCGCCGTTCCGCTGGCAGCGTCAGTACGCGCGGGACTTCGTCAGCGGGATCTGGCGGATGGCGAACGAGACGGATGTGCGGTTCGCCGTAGAGAACATGTATCCGTGGCGCTACCGCGACCGAGAGATGCTCGCCTACGCCCCCGACTGGGACGTGACGAACGAGGACTACCGGCACTTCACGATCGACCTCAGCCACACCGCGACCGCCCGCACCGACGCGACCGAGATGATCGAGCGCATGGGCGACCGGCTCGGCCATGTCCACCTCGCGGACGGCAACGGCTCCAACAAGGACGAGCACCTCGTCCCCGGCCGCGGCACCCAGCCCTGCGCCGAGCTGCTGGAACGGCTCGCGACCACCGGTTTCGACGGCCATGTCGTCATCGAGGTCAACACCCGGCGCGCGATGTCCAGCGCCGAACGCGAGGCCGACCTGGCGGAGGCGCTCGCCTTCACGCGGCTGCATCTGGCCTCGGCCGTGAAGGTGCCCCGGCGGTGACCGACGCCACCGCCAAGCGCCGGGGCCGACCCCCTCGTACGGAATCCGCCGACACCCGCGACCGCATCCTGGCCGCGGCCCGGGAGGAGTTCTCCGAGCGAGGGTACGAGAAGACGTCCGTGCGCGGCATCGCGAAGGCCGCCGGGGTCGACCCGGCGCTCGTGCACCACTACTTCGGTACGAAGGAGCAGGTTTTCGAGGCGTCCGTCGAGGTCGCCTTTGCCCCGGCGACGAACGCGCCGGCGGCGGTGGCCGACGGGCCGCTGGACGGTGTCGGCGAGCGGCTGACCCGCTTCATCTTCGGCGTCTGGGAGAACCCCGCCACCCGTAAGCCCCTGCTGGCGGTCGTCCGTTCCGCCGTCAACAACGAAGCCGCCGCGGCCGTCTTCCGCCGGCTCGTGGTCTCCCAGGTGCTGGGCCGGGTCGCCGCCCAGCTCGACCTCCCGGACGCGGAACTGCGCGCCGAGCTGGCGGCGGCGCAACTGGTCGGTACGGCGATGCTGCGCTACGTGATCAAGGTGGAACCGCTGGCCTCGGCGGACCTGGAGCAGATCATCGCGCGGGTGGCGCCGGTGGTGCAGGGGCATATGACCGGGCCGTAGCCCTGCCTTCAGTCCTGCCTTCAGTCCTGCCTTCAGTCCTGTCTTCGTGGTGAGACTTTCGTCCCGCGATGTGGACATCGTGTCCGACCCCTGGATGACCGGCGTACGCTCGTTAGCAGCCCTATCTGTCTGAAGGAGCGATCGACGATGCCCGAGCTGAGGTCCCGTACAGTCACCCACGGCCGCAACATGGCGGGCGCACGCGCCCTTATGCGCGCCTCCGGTGTACCCGGTGCGGACATCGGCCGGAAGCCGATCATCGCGGTGGCGAACAGCTTCACCGAGTTCGTGCCCGGCCACACCCACCTCCAGCCCGTCGGCCGGATCGTCAGCGAGGCGATCACCGAGGCCGGCGGCATCCCGCGCGAGTTCAACACGATCGCGGTGGACGACGGCATCGCGATGGGCCACGGCGGCATGCTCTACAGCCTCCCGTCCCGCGACCTGATCGCCGACTCGGTCGAGTACATGGTCGAGGCGCACTGCGCCGACGCCCTGATCTGCATCTCCAACTGCGACAAGATCACGCCCGGCATGCTCATGGCGGCACTCCGCCTGAACATCCCGACGGTCTTCGTCTCCGGCGGTCCCATGGAGGCCGGGCGCGCGACCCTCCAGGACGGCACGGTCCGCACGCTGGACCTGATCGACGCGATGGTCGACGCCGCCAACGAGAGCATCTCCGACGCGGACGTCCTCAACATCGAGGAGAACGCCTGTCCGACCTGCGGCTCCTGTTCCGGCATGTTCACCGCCAACTCGATGAACTGCCTGACCGAGGCCATCGGCCTGTCGCTGCCGGGCAACGGCTCGGTCCTCGCCACGCACACGGCCCGCAAGGGCCTGTACCAGGACGCGGCCCGCACGGTGATGGACATCACCCGCCGCTATTACGAGCAGGACGACGAGACGGTCCTGCCGCGCAACGTCGCCACCTTCGCGGCCTTCGAGAACGCCATGGCCCTCGACATCGCGATGGGCGGCTCCACCAACACGATCCTGCACCTCCTCGCCGCAGCGGAGGAGGGTGGCGTCCAGTTCGGCCTGGACGAGATCAACGCCGTCTCGCGCCGGGTGCCGTGCCTCGCGAAGGTCGCCCCGAACGTCGCGAAGAACCGCACGTACTACATGGAGGACGTGCACCGCGCGGGCGGCATCCCGGCCCTGCTGGGCGAGTTGCACCGCGCCGGCCTGCTGAACGAGGACGTCCACTCCGTCCACAGCCCGTCCCTTGCGGACTGGCTCAAGACGTGGGACGTGCGCGGCGGTTCGCCCTCCCCGGAGGCCGTGGAACTGTGGCACGCGGGTCCCGGCTGCGTCCGCTCCGCCGAGGCCTTCTCCCAGTCCGAGCGCTGGGAGGCGCTGGACGAGGACGCGGCCGAGGGCTGCATCCGCTCCGCCGAGCACGCGTACTCCAAGGACGGCGGCCTCGCGGTCCTCAAGGGCAACCTGGCGGTCGACGGCTGTGTCGTGAAGACGGCGGGCGTGGACGAGTCCATCTGGACGTTCGAGGGCCCGGCGGTCGTCTGCGAGTCGCAGGAAGAAGCGGTCGAGAAGATCCTCAACAAACAGGTGACGCACGGCGATGTCGTCGTCATCCGCTACGAGGGCCCCAAGGGCGGCCCCGGCATGCAGGAGATGCTCTACCCGACGTCCTTCCTCAAGGGCCGCGGCCTCGGCAAGACCTGCGCACTGATCACCGACGGCCGCTTCTCCGGCGGCACTTCGGGCCTGTCCATCGGCCACGCGTCCCCCGAGGCGGCGTCCGGCGGCACGATCGCCCTCGTCGAGAACGGCGACCGCATCCGCATCGACATCCCGAACCGTTCCATCGAACTCCTCGTCGACGACGCCGAGTTGGCACGCCGCGAGGCCGCGCTGGACGGGCGGTACGCCCCGAAGCAGCGCGAGCGGAAGGTGTCGGCGGCACTGCGCGCGTACGCGGCGATGGCGACGAGTGCGGACCGGGGTGCCGTGCGGGACGTCAGCAAGCTGGGCTGAGGGTCCCTGAAGGTTCAGGTTCCTGAGGGGCCGCAACTCCGGTGGCCCTGTTGCTCGTTCGGCCTCGGGCCGTCCCTTTCCTGAGGGGCGGCCCTTTTGCCTGCCCGTGCTACCAGGCGCCGGGGGTACGGGAGTTGACGGCGAAGACCGTGCCGTCGGGGGCGGCGGCGTAGACGTGGTTGTTCGCTACGACGGGTTCGGGCAGCGTGGCGACCACCTGCTCGGAGTTCGCGCCGAGCCGTGCGGCCGTCTGTCCGACGAGTTGCCCTGTGTCGGCGTCGACCGCCAGGAGGCGTCCGTCCGGGGCGGTGACGTACACGTGCTTGTCGTCGACGACCGGCACGGAGCCGCGGCTCACGGACGTCTCAAGATGCCACAGCCGCTTGTGGGTGTCCGTGTCGATCGCCTCCAGCGAACCACCGGTGGCCAGTACGTACACGACGTTCCCGCGCATGGCGGCCACGGCGTCCTGGCGCGGGACGGGCAGCGCCACGCGGCTCGATGTCCTGCTCCCGGGGGCGTAGCGGACGATGGCCTTCGTGTTGCCGGAACTCCAGTCGGTGGAGAGGAAGAACACCGATGCGCCTTGAACACCGACGGGCTTCAGCATCCCCTGCACGCGTGCCTTCCACCGCACGTCACCCGTGTCCGGATCGACCGCGGTGACCTGGGTGTTCGACCCGTCGTCGGACGGTCTCGTCGCGTACGCCAGCGGGCTCCCGGCGATCGAGGCGAACGAGGAGACGCCAGGGATCGGGCGACTCCACTTCGTCTTGCCCGACGCGGCGTCGACGCCCGTGACCGTGCCGTCCGCACGGGTGAGCAGGGCCATGCCGCCGACGTAACTCACGGAGTCGCTCCCGGGCAGGTTCCGCTGCCAGACCCTCGCGCCTGAGGACGGATCGAGCGCTTCAAGATGCCGGCCCCCGCCGATGTTCGGATGCACGAGCCCGCCGGCGACGACCGGTGCGCCACCGGGTCTCTCCTCGGCGACGGAATGCCGCCACAGCAGGGTGCCGTCGGCCGGTGCGAGAGCGTAGACGACTCCTGGCTGAGCGCACAGCAACTCGCCCGCGCCGTAGGCGCATTGGGGTACACCCCCGGCCTTCGCCGCAGGCTTCACGGCCCAGGTCTTGAACGCCGTCGGCGAGGTCCGCGCGCCGGTGGTGCTCTTCGGTGCGGGATCCGCGCCTCCGGCCAGTTGGACCGAGGCGAGGACACCACAGGCGACCAGCACCGCGGTCCCGGCCGCCAGAATCGCCAACCGGCGCCGTCGAGGCTCGGGTTCGGGCTTCTGGACCGGGTCGGGCTTCGACGCCGGCGCACCACCGGTCCGCTGTTCCGGTATGAACGCCTGTGTGTCGTACGAGGCCGCCACGGACCGCAGTTCCCGCATCAACTCGTCGGGTGTGGGACGGTCTTCGGGCTCCTTGGCGAGGCAACGCAGCACGAGCGGCGCCAGATTGTCCGGCACCTCGGCCAAGTCCGGCTCGTCGTGCACGACTTGGTACGCCACCACGTACGGGCTGTCCGAGTCGAACGGCCCACGCCCGGTCGCCGCGTGCACCATCAGGGACCCGAGCGCGAAGATGTCCGCGGCGGGTCCGACCTCCCTGGGCCGCCGGAACTGCTCGGGCGCCATGAAGGGTGGAGTTCCGATCAACTTGCCCGTCTCGGTGCGCAGTTCGCTGTCCTTTGGCCGGGAAATACCGAAGTCGATGACCTTCGGCCCGTCCTCGGCGAGCAGCACATTGCTCGGCTTGAGATCTCTGTGTACGACGCCGACCCGATGGATGTCGCGGAGCGCCTCGGCCAGCCCGGCCATCAGCTGGCGCAACTGGGCCGGAGCCATGGGCCCGTTCCGCTTCACATGCTCGGACAGGGTCGGCCCGGGAATGAACAGCGTCGCCATCCAGGGTCGTTGAGCCTCGGGATCGGCATCGACCACTGGCGCGGTGAAGGCCCCGCTCACCCTGCGGGCGGCGGCCACCTCCTGCCGGAACCGCCCCCTGAACTCGGGGTCCTGGGCGAACTCCGCGTGGACGACCTTCACGGCGACCTTCATCCCGGAGGTGCTCTGCGCCAGATGCACCACGCCCATGCCACCGGAGCCCAGGCAGGACTCCAGGCGGTAGTGACCGGCGTACTCGGGAAGTTCCGCTTCCGCGCCCGCTCCGGTGTTGCGCTGTGGCGCCATGGAACCACCCCCGTGCTGATCGTTCGCGCGCGCGACGCACGGAGCCTAGTCCATGACACGTACGGGACAGAGGCGACTTGCCCGCCTGCCCGTGCGAGTTGCGCACATGTGTTTCATGGCGTGTTTTAGGGGAATCAACGGGACCCCATGGCAGTCATGGGGTGCAACGGGGGAGGTTTTTCATGTCTGTTGACCGCGCTCAAGAGGCCGAGGGCAGCGAGGCCGAGGCTGTCGCGACGGCAGCGGCCGTGCACTACTACACGACCGCCGACGTCCGCCTCAACATCCGCAGCGGCCCGGGTACGAGCTACAGCATCGTCGGCAGCCTGCCCGGGGGTTCGCGGGTGCCGATCTACTGCCAGACACCGGGCACGACGGTCACCGGCACCTACGGCACGTCGAACATCTGGGACAACATCAGCAGCGGCGAGTTCATCTCGGACGCCTACGTGAACACCGGCAGCGACGGCTACGTGGCCTCCCGCTGCTCCTGATCCCACGTCACCGGCCCAAAGGACACGCATGTCATCCCGTAGACGCAGATCCGTCTTACTCGCCGGCGCGGCCGGAGCCCTGCTCATGGTGATGGGCTCACCGGCTCAGGCCAACGCGGCCGCGGCCGTGAACTACTACTCGATCGCGCCCGGTATCAGCGTCAACGTCCGCAGCGGCCCCGGCACCGGCTACACCATCGTCCGCGTCCTGCCCGCCGGCTCGCAGGTCCCGATCTACTGCCAGACACCGGGCACAACGGTGTCCGGCTACTACGGCACGTCGAGCATCTGGGACAACATCGACGACGGCGAGTACATTTCGGACACCTACGTGAACACCGGCAGCGACGGCTACTTCCGCCCGCGCTGCGCCTGAGCCCCCAACGGGAGCCCGCGCCGACCCTCGGAGCCATAATCGTCCCGTGAACGACGAGACGACCGGCACCCAGGACACCCCCGCGGGCTCCCCAGGCGAAGGCACAGGTACAGGTACAGGCCCCCGCCCCGAACCCCTCCGCTTCTTCGGCACCACCTGGGTGAACCACGACAAGGGCTACAACGGCTACACCGCACGCCGCGTCGCCACCGCCGCCGGCTCCCTCGCCGCCGCGGCCGCCGCCTGCCTGATCCTCCGCTTCGCCTACCAGGGCATCCAGATCGCGGACGTAGGCAGTTTCGTCACCCTCCTCGTCATCGTGATGTTCGCGATCTGCAGCGCCCTCGCCTTCGGCCACACCTGGGAAACCTTCAGAAAACGCCCCGACCCCGACCGCCAGGCCTCCCTCCGAGGCCTCCTGGCCATCGGCTTCGTAGGCTCCCTCCTCGCCTACTTCTTCCGCTCCCTGGTGGAGGCCCCCGGCGAGAAACTCCACCGCCAGGAGTACGAGGCGGCACTGGCCCAACACGAGAAGCGCACGTCCCGCCGCACCCGCAACCCGTCGAAGAAGCGGCGGGGCGCCTGACGCGGGAGGCCACGGGTTCCGGGGCAGGCGCAGGACTTCAGGCACGGACAGGTCTCCGGGCACACGGAACTCTCCGGCTGGGCGAGAGCCGGTCGTACGGCAGCGCGCGACTCCGCGGGTCACGGCGGTTCCCTCTTTCATTTCTCACCAAAAACCACCTGCACCCTGCACCCACCCAGGTAACGATGGCCGTATGGCCACCTCCGCGAATCCCCCCTCACCCGCCACCCGAGCCCACTCCTTCAACGCGGCCGCAGCCCAGTACGCCGAGAATCGCCCCTCCTATCCACCCGCCCTCTTCGACGCCATCGAGGAACTCGCCGGCCACCCGCTCACCGGTGCCCGCGTCGCAGACGTCGGCGCGGGCACCGGCATCGCGACCGCCCTGCTGCACGCCCGCGGCGCCGAGGTGATCGCGATCGAACCCGGCGACGGCATGGCTGCCCAGTTCCGCCGGACCCTCCCCGACGTCCCGATCGTCCGGGGCAACGGCAACGCCCTCCCCCTCACCGACCACTCCGTCGACTTCCTCACCTACGCCCAGGCCTGGCACTGGACCGACACCACCCGCTCGGTCCCGGAGGCGCTCCGCGTACTGCGCCCGGGCGGCGCACTCGCGTTGTGGTGGAACACCGGCGCCCGCGACGTCCCGTGGATCGTGGACCAGTCGGAACGCATCCGGATCCACTTCGGCATCGACCGCGTCGTGGAGCAGAACGGCAGCGGACTGCGTTCCGCGCTCGCCGACCCCACCGGCCGCCTCGACTTCGCCCACCGCAGGGTCCGCTGGAGCCGCCACGTCCCGATCGACACGCACCTGGCCAACATCGGCAGCCACTCTGCCTTCCTCGTCCACGACAAGGCGAGCACGAACGCCTTCCTGACCAACGCGCCGAGTTGGAACCAGCGCAGATACAGCTCGGGCGACGGACTCCCGTCGAAGCCGCCCACGTCCGACTCCCGCCACGCCTCGCCCTCGATGACGCCCTGCTCCGCGTACAGCCGTGCCTCGACGGCGATGAGCGCGTTCGCCATCAGCCAGTACACCTCGTTCCAGGCTCGTGCCACCTCGTGGGG
>NZ_JBLTJC010000416.1:0-8545 GCF_048158785.1 Streptomyces colwelliae
GCCCAGCCCCTCCACCGCCCCTTCGGACAGCGCCGGTTGAGCCCGGCGTGGGCGTCCCGTCCGATCCCGTACGCCAACTGTTCCTGGGCTACGAGGGCACACGCGCGGTCGTCGTGTCCGCCTCCCCGGCCGACGGCAGCGTCGACTTCCCGTACCGGCCGTCGGTGCACCGCTCGGCCGACGCCCTCGCCCGACTCCTGACCGAGCGGTGCGGTCTCACTTCGGACCGGCTCCTGCGACTGAAGGACCCCGGGCGCCCCGACGACGTACTCGAACCGGTCGAACGCATCGCGCGGGAGGCGTCGGGCGGGCTGCTCCTCCACTACGTCGGGCACGGGGTGCAGGCGCCCCGGCGCCGGGACAACTCCCTGCTCCTGATGACCGGGGACGCGGCCCGGCTGACGTACGACAGTCCGTCGCTCGGCAATACGGCGCTCCGGTTCGACGAGTTGATGAGCGCGCTGGAACCGGTCGGTGACGCGCCCCTGATCGTCGTACTGGACTGCTGTTTCTCCGGACTCCCGCTCAGCAGCGGGGAGTTCGCCGGCAGCCGGCTGCACTCGCTGGCCGGGCGGGCCGGTCGCCCCAGTCTGCTGCTGACCTCGGCGGACGACGACCAGCAGGCCCACGCACCCGGCGGCGCCGACCACACCGCGTTCACCGGGGACGTCATCGCCTTTCTCAACGGCGGTGGCTCCGACGGACATCCGCTGCTGACCGTGGGCCATCTGCTCGCGCACACGCGACGCCCGCGCCCCGAGGGAGAGTCGGCGTCGACCCCGCAGTCGGCCGCCCACAACAGCGTGGACCGTGTCGTCCTGGCCCCCAACCCCGCCTACGCATCGGCGGATCCCCTGTCCGACGGGGACTGCGAGGCCTCCGACTACGGCCACACCGAGTGCCCGTATCCCGGTCTCGCGCCGTTCGACTCGTCCGGTGTGCGGAGCTTCTTCGGGCGTACGGACGATGTCGACACCCTCGCCCGGCGGGTGGTCGCGCGGCGCGGTCAGGGGCCGCTGCTCGTCACCGGGCCCTCCGGCATCGGCAAGACGTCCCTGCTGCGGGCCGGACTGCTGCCCGCGCTCGCCGTCGGCAAAGTCGCCCCGGAGACCGGCAGTTGGCACCAGGTCACGCTCACTCCCACGGACCGTCCGCTCCAGGCCCTGGCCAGTGCCGTCCTGGAGCGCGACGCCGGACCGGCCGACGTGGAGAACCTGGCCCACCGGCTGGCCGCCGATCCCCGGGTGCTCGCCGAGGCGCTCCGGGCCCGGGCCGAGCGGCTGGGCGCACACGATCCGCACCGCGCACCGGCCCACCATCTGCTGGTCGTCGACCAGTTGGAGGAGATGTTCCACTACCGGGGCGACAGCGAGACGGCCGCGGAGACGACGGAACGGGACGCCTTCGTCGCCTGTCTGATCGCCGCCTCCGTGACGTCCCCCGGACGATCCGAAGAGGCCGCGGCGAGCGTCGTGCTGTCCGTGCAGAACAGTCACCTCGGCGCCCTGTATCCCTACGAGTCCCTGGAACCGGCGCTGACCCCGGGCGACGGCATGTACGTCGTACGGCCCCTGGCGGCACGCCACTTGGACGAGGTGATCACCGGTCCCGCCCGCGCGGCGGGACACATCGTCAGTCCCGAACTCCTCGCCCGGCTACGGGCCGACGTGGCCCTGCACCGGGAGGCCCGAGCCGACTTCGACAGCGGTGTCCTGCCGCTGCTGTCACACGCGCTGCGCGGCACCTGGGAAGCGCACCACGGCCGTACGCTGCGCCCACCGGACTACGCCCGCACCGGAGGCCTCGGCCGCTCCATCGCCCACGCGGCCGACACCTTCTACGAGGGCCTGACCAGCGACGAGGACCGCAGGACCGCCAAGGAGATCCTGGTCGAACTCGTGCACTGGACGGGCGAGACGGAACAGACCGTCAAGAGGCTCCGCACGGAGGTCCTCGGCTCGTACTTCCCCGCCGACCGGCAACGCGTCTTCCGGACCGTGCTCGACCTCCTGAAACAGCACCGCCTGGTCACCGAGGACGAACACCACGTCCAGCTCGTCCACCGTTCCCTGCTGATGAACTGGTCCGCGCTGGAGCAGTGGGTGGAGCAACTGCACGACGGGGAACCGCTGTTGAGGCTACGGCTGGAGCGGACCGCCGCCGACTGGGAGGAGCAGCGGCTCGACCGACTGCTGTGGCTGGGACCGGAGTTGGCGAGTGCCCGGGACTGGGCGAACCGCCAACAGGGGCGTGCCAACAGCACGGTTCAGGACTTCCTGGCGGCGTCCGCCGAGTACGAACGACGGCGCAGGCTACGGACGCGGGTGGTCTCGGCGCTGGTGGTGCTCGCCGTGCTGATCGCCTCGGGCGCCGGCTTCGGGTTCAAGGCGCTACAGGCGGACCGGCAGCGGCAGCGCGAGAGGTCCGTACAGACCCTGCTCGCCGACGCCGAGTCCTCGCGTGCCACGGATCCCGCGCTGGCGGCCCAACTCGCCCTGGCCGCCTACCGGATCGAACGCACCGACAGGACCCGGGACGCCGTACTGACCACCGCGTCCGCGCGGTCCTCGGTCCAGCTCACCGCTCGGGGACCGGACATCACGTCGCTGTCCTTCGACCGTACGGGGACCCGGCTGGTCGCCGCCGGTGACGGACGGGTCCGGATCTGGCCCGTCGACAGCGGCGGCCCGGGCGGACCGCCCACCCGGCTGTCCGGCACGAGCGGCACGACCCTGGCCCTGTTCCGGCCCGACGGAAAGGCGCTGGCCCTCAACACGATGGACGGATCCACCCAAGAGGGCATGGTCCAGACCCAGTTGGTCCTGCGCCCCACGACCACCGCCGTCCGCTCCACCGGGCAGGCGGCCACCGTCGTCTTCAACGCCCCGGTGATGGGCATGGCGTTCCGCCCGGACGGCCGCCGGCTCGCCCTGAACTTCTACCCCGGGCTCACCACGGTCCTCGACACCACCCACGGCACCTCCCTGCCGCCCGCGTGGCCGCGGGCGCTCATCACCGGGGACTCCGCCCCGATCGTCTATGGCGGTAACGGCAGTTGGCTGGCGGTCGGCGCCCAGAACGGCAACGTCGTCGTCCTGGACGCGTCCGGCCCACGCCACGCGCTGCTCGAACTCCATCGGGCCGACAGCCCGGTCAGCGCGCTGGCCGTGGATCCGAGCGGCACACTCCTGATCGCCGGCCACCGGAACGGAACGGTGTCCCGGTGGCGGATCGGCGAGGGGGGCCACCACGCGATCGCGCTGCACCGCCGGACGGCGCACTCGGGGGGCGGCCCCGTGGTCGGGCTGGCCTTTGCCGCCGACGGCCGGGAATGGGTGATCGCCCATCGGGACACGGGAGTTCGCGTCTTCGCGACGAGCGATGACCGGCTGACCGCACAGGTGAGTACGGGCGAACCCCTGAGCGCGATGGCCGTCTCTCCGGACGGCCGCACGGTGGCCACGGCCTCGGGACCCCGGCTCACGCTGCACCGCCTGCCCGAGCCGGACGCCCGCAGACAGCCGGGTGGCCTGACCGCGCTCGCCGTCCGCGCCGACGGCGCCCTGGTGGCGGGCGGCGGCAGGAACGGTTCGGTCTACCTCTGGTCGCCGGGCCCGGACCGCACGCTACGGCCCGCCGGCCGGCTCTCCCACGGCGCCACCCGCCCGGCCCCGCTGGGCGCGCTCGCCTTCGGCGGCCGGGGCCAGACCCTGCTGGCCGGCGGGTTCACCTCCGGGACGGTCCTGCTCTGGAGACCCGATCGCTCCGGCACCCCGGTGGCGCGGCTCGTGACCCGGGGTGCCGAACCGGTCGCCTCGCTGGCCCTGAGCCAGGACGGCACCGTGCTGGCCGCCGGGACCCGACACGGCCGCGTCTTCCTCTGGGACCTGTCGGATCCCGAGCATGTGCCCGACCCGGTCGGGGTCGAGGGGCACTCCGGCGCGGTGACCGGTCTGGCGTTCCTGGGCCGTACCCATCGCCTGGCCATCGGTTCGGACGACGGCGCGGTGGACGTCTGGAGCCTGGCGGACCGGACTACGCCCGCCCTGGCTCTGAAGCTCGCGGCCACCGGATCGAAGCTCGGCCGCGCGCTGACGGCGAGCCCGGACGGCTCGGTGCTGGCCGCCGCGGGAGAGCGCGGCTCGGTCGCCGTCTGGAACCTGAGGAGCGGTACTTCTCCCTCGCCCACCCACCTCGACGCCGGCACCGGCGATGTCCTCGGCCTGGCACTCGGACCGGGCACCCGCCCGGGCTCCCGCGTCCTCGCGGCACTCTCCGACGACGGCACCGTACGGCTGTGGGGCTCACGGCACCCCGGGCTCTGGGCGGGAAAGGGGACCGTGGGGGGCGACGGCGACCGCGCCACAGCCATCGGAGCAGCGGCCACCGCAGAAGCGGACCTGGTGTCGGTGACCGGCACCGGCCAGCTTCAACTGTCTTTCAGCGAGGTCGACTTGGCGACCGCCGAGGTGTGTGCGGCGCGGGGCGCCGCGGCGGCCGGGCAACTGTGGCGTGAGTCGTTCCCCGCCGACCCGCCCTGCCGGGCCCGTGCCGGTCAGCGCCCCGCGACGAAGTCGTCGACCTTGCGATAGGCCACCCGGGCCACCTGCTGGGCGACGTCCGAGTCGGCGGCGTCACCGAGGGTCATGATCGCGAGGCTGATCACGATGCCCTTCGGGTGCACGAGGTACACCAGGTCCGTGTTCTCGCGCAGACCGAGAGCCGTCGTCTCCACCCGCCCCGCCACCGTGCGGTCGCCGAGCGTCGGGAAGGCGAGCGGGCTGAGGTCGCCGGTGGCATCGCCCGCGAGGAGCCGGTGGCAGTCCCGGATGAAGTCCGCCTCCAGCTCCACCTCCGCACGGGCGTCCTCGATCCTGCGCAGGGTGAGCTCCTCGGACACCAGCGACACGGGCTGAAACCGGTTCAACCCCGTCTCCACGGACGGCCGTAGGGGCGGCTTCCGGTACGAGTACACACGGTCCGTCCCCGCGCACTCCGAGGGTTCCGAGGACTTCGTGTTCGCCGACGGCGACGGGGACGAGGCGATGGAGTAGCCGTCGAGGTCGCCGGGGGCGAGGAGCGCGGCGGCCAGGTTGGGCGGCACGGCGGACGCCGCCGCGGTGCCCGTACCGGACGGCTTCGCGACCGACCGCTTCGCCACCGGCGGGTCCACGGAAGGGACTTGGCCTCCTGGCGCGCACGCGGCCAGCGCGAGCGCACCGGCCGCGGCGACGCACATCAGGCCCCGGCGCGCGGCCGGACGGGCCCGATGGGCGACACCCTTGAACGAAATTCCTACGGCCCCCCGGCGCATGATGTCTCCCCCGCGCCACTCCCCCGCCCGCCGGACGTTGTCCCCGACGGTGCCTGGCGCGATACCAGACGATACGCCCCGAAAGAAGCGCACATCACCGGTTCCGCCGGATCGCGCGCGGCACACGGGCCGTGCGTGTAGCATCACCGCCCGTGTGCGCGCCCGGCCGTCGGCCTACCGCCCGCCTCAGCTCCGTCGCAGCCTGAGGGTCCTCAACTCGAAGGGCCGCAGGGCCAGTTGGATACGGTCTCCGTCCCACCCGGGTGCGGCCTCGTCGGCCAGCGGCCGCTCCAGCAGGTCTACGACGTCCACCGCGTCGAACGCGAAGCCCACCGTCAGGGTCGCCCTGGCCCGTCCCCCGTGCGCCTCGTGGAAGCGGACCACGACGTCCCCGCTCCCGTCGTCGGCGAGCTTCACCGCCGTGACGACGACCGCGTCCCGGTCGACGCCCACCAGCGGCGCGACCTCCTGCCCGCCCTCGACCCGCCGCTCCGGCAGGTTGATCCGCCAGCCCTCGCGGACCGCGTCGCCGATGCCCGCGCCGGGCACCAGTGCGTGCCGGAAGCGGTGGACGCCCTGGTCGGTCTCGGGGTCCGGGAAGCGCGGGGCGCGGAGGAGGGAGACGCGGA
Organism: Streptomyces colwelliae; assembly: GCF_048158785.1. Classification (NCBI taxonomy): domain Bacteria; kingdom Bacillati; phylum Actinomycetota; class Actinomycetes; order Kitasatosporales; family Streptomycetaceae; genus Streptomyces; species Streptomyces colwelliae. The sequence continues at coordinate 5,944 of NZ_JBLTJC010000416.1, forward strand.
CCGTGGTGGTCGTACCGTTGTCGCCGTCGCCGCGGACCGTACGGGTCACATCGTGGCCGTACGTCGAGTCGTTGACGACGGCGACGCCCCAGCCGGGTTCCTCCATGTGGACGAAGCGGTGGTTGCAGGCCTCGAACTTGGCCGCCTCCCATGAGGTGTTGGTGTGCGTGGGGCGGTGGAAGTGCCCGAACTGGGTCTCGGACGCGTACCGTTCGGCGTGCACGTCCAGCGGGAAGGCGAGCTTGAGGAACTTCTCGGTCTCGTGCCAGTCGACCTCGGTGTCGATGAGCAGCCGCCGCTCCCCGGGGGCGAGGGACAGGACTTGGGCGACCCGGGACGCGCCGAAGGACCGTACGATCCGCACGGCGTTCCCGTCGGCCACGACCTCGTCGGCGTCCGTGAGGTCGGTGACCGTGTTGCGGTAGAACTCGTCGACGTCCCAGGCGTCCCACATGTTCGGGAAATCCGGGTGGAGTTGGAGCAGGTTCGCGGCCCGGCCGGGGGCGACGGTCTCGCGGTCGGCCTCGATGTCGTAGGCGGAGACGACGAGTCCCCGGCCGTCGACCTCGACGCGCAGGAGGCCGTTCTCCAGCACGTGTCCGCCGCCGACCCTGGTCGCGAGTGCCGTCTCGCCCTGGACCGCCGGGGTCCGGGCGCCGCCCGCGGGGACGCCTTCGCGGGTGTGGGGCGCCGAGTTGAAGAGGAGGGGGGTCGTGCCCTCCCCCGCCAGCGCTCGCTGGGCCGCGTCGATGACGGCGTTCAACTCCGCGGCGATCCGCTCGTACGTCCGGCGGGCCTCGCGGTGCACCCAGGCGATGGACGAGCCGGGCAGGATGTCGTGGAACTGGTGCAGCAGCACCGTCTTCCAGATCCGGTCCAAGTCCTCGTACGGGTACGGGAATCCGGCCCGGACCGCCGCCGTCGCCGCCCACAGCTCGGCCTCACGCAGGAGGTGTTCGCTGTGGCGGTTGCCCTGCTTGGTCTTGGCCTGGCTGGTGAGGGTGGCGCGGTGGAGTTCGAGGTACAACTCGCCGACCCAGACCGGGGGTTCGGGGTACTCGGCCTCGGCCTTCTCGAAGAACTCCTTCGGGGTCTCCCAGGCCACGGTCGCCGAGCCTTCGAGGTCGTGCAGGCGGGCCGCCTTGGCGACCATCTCGCGCGTCGTCCCGCCGCCTCCGTCGCCCCAGCCGGTGGGCGCGAGGGAGTGCCGGGCGACGCCCTTGTCCTTGAAGTTGCGTGCCGCGTGGGCGATCTCGCGGCCCTGCATGGAGCAGTTGTAGGTGTCGACGGGCGGGAAGTGGGTGAAGATCCGGGTGCCGTCGATGCCCTCCCAACGGAAGGTGTGATGGGGGAACTTGTTCGTCTGGGACCAGGAGATCTTCTGCGTCAGCAGCCACTTGGAACCGGCCGCCTTGATGATCTGCGGCAGCCCGGCGGCGAAGCCGAAGGTGTCGGGCAGCCAGGCCTCCTCGTTCTCGATGCCGAACTCGTCGAGGAAGAACCGCTTCCCGTGCACGAACTGACGGGCCATCGCCTCCGAGCCCGGCATGTTGGTGTCCGACTCGACCCACATGCCGCCGGCCGGCACGAACCGCCCGTCCGCCACCGCCTTCTTGACCCGCGCCCACACCTCGGGCCGGTGCTCCTTCACCCAAGCCCACTGCTGGGCCTGCGACATGGCGAAGATGAAGTCGGGCTCGTCCTCAAGAAGCGCCGTCATGTTGGAGGTTGTGCGCGCGACCTTGCGGACCGTCTCCCGCAGGGGCCACAGCCACGCCGAGTCGATGTGCGCGTGCCCGATGGCGCTGATGCGGTGCGCGGAGGGGACGGCGGGCGTGGACAGTACGTCCGCGAGCTGTGAACGGGCGCGCTCCGCCGTGCCGTTGACGTCCTGGAGGTCCACGGCGTCCAGTGCCCTTTCGATCGCCCGCAGGAGGTCCCAGCGGCGGGCCGAGTCCACCGGCAGCTCGGCCATCAGCTCGCCGACGACCTCCAGGTCGAGGACGAGGTTCCACACGTTCTCGTCGAGGACCGCGAGGTCCATGCGGGTGAGCGTGTACTGGGGCTCACTGCCGGCGGTCTCCTTGTCGCCCAACTGCGTTGGCAGGAAGGGGTGATAGTCGAGGACGACGGGGTTCGAGGCGGCCTCGATGTGCAGCCGCACCTCCTCGCCGCCGGCGACGGGCGCCCCGATCCTGACCCACTGGTTGCGCGGGTTGAGGCCCTTCACGGGGGTGCCGTCGGGACGGTAGACGAGGCCCTCGCACTGGAAGCCGGGCATGTTCTCGTCGAAGCCGAGGTCGAGCAGCGCCTCGACGGTCCTCCCGGCCCACTCCTGGGGGACGGTCCCGGTGACGCGGAACCAGCTGGTCCCCCAGGGAGCACCCCACCGGGCACCCACCTCGATCGGTTCGGGTGTGCCCGCGAGCCCCTCGGCCACGGGCACCGGCTCGTCCGGCGCGTGCCAGACGGCCACCTCCAGCGGCACGGACTCGGGGTACACGGCGGGACGGATGCGCTCTTCGAGGACGCGCTTGAGGCGGGCTTCGACCAGGCTGCGGTCGTCATGCATGTGGGGTGCTCCGTAGCTCGGTTGCGGGTT
>NZ_JBLTJC010000417.1:0-8500 GCF_048158785.1 Streptomyces colwelliae
CGGGTGCCCGTTCCTGAACACGCGCCCCACAGGCTTCCATCCCCCGATCAAGGAGAAGCGTGATATCCGAAGCCGACATCCTCGTCGTGGGCGGCGGTCTCGGTGGCGTCGCCGCCGCACTCGCCGCGGACGCCGCACGCGCTCCAAAGGGAGTCGTATGCCCTCCGCCTCCGCACCTTCCGACACGCGAGGCCCTGGTGCCGACGCGCCCGGCGCCGGTGCTCGCGGCTCGCTCGCAGGCCTGTACCGCCGTGACCTGGCGGCGTATCCGGCCACCGGGCGGCGCATGTCGTACCTGGCGATCGTGGTGGTCACCACCGTCGTGCTCTACTACATGCTCTACATCCAGTACGCGGTGGCGACGTCGATCATCACGCACTTCGACATGACCTACCGCTACTTCGTGTGGGTCTCGGTCATCGGCAACGCGGTCGGGGCCTTCGCCTCCCTCGTGGCCGGCCTCGCGGACCGCTGGGGCCGGGCGAACCTCGTGGTCTACGGCCTGCTCATCGCCGCGCTCCTGGTCTTCTTCGGACTGCCCAACGCCGGTGACAAGACGACGTACTTGGTGCTGTTCGCGGCCGTGAGCTTCGTCGAGGGCATCGTGCTGGTCGCGACCCCGGCACTGATCCGCGACTTCTCACCGCAGCTCGGCCGGGCCACCGCGATGGGCTACTGGACGATGGGCCCGGTCATCGGCAGCCTCGTCGTCACGTCGGTGACCAGCAGCACGCTCGACACCGCCAGCTGGCAGGACGAGCTGCGCTACTCCGGGGCGGCGGGGCTGGTCGTGTTCGTCGTCACCCTGTTCGCCCTGCGCGAGCTGTCGCCGGGGCTGCGCGACCAGATCATGGTGAGCCTGCGCGACCGGGCCCTGGTCGAGGCACGCGCCAAGGGGCTGGACACGGAGGCGGTGCGGCGCGGGGAGTGGCGGCAGATGCTGCGCCTGGACATCCTCGGCTCGGCCTTCGCGATCGCCGTCTTCCTGCTCCTGTACTACGCCGCGGTCGGCAACTTCGTCGTCTACTTCTCGACCACCTTCGGCTACAGCGAGCAGCGCACCAACGGCCTGGCCAACTGGTACTGGGCGGCGAACGCCCTCGCGCTGATCGTGGCCGGGCTGCTGTCGGACAGGCTGCTGGTGCGCAAGCCCTTCATGATCGTGGGCGGCATCGGCGCGATCGTGGCGACGGCGATCTTCGCCTCGCTGGCCACCCACGCGACGACCGGCTATTACACCTTCGCCTGGCTGTTCGTCGCGATCGGTGTGTTCAGCGGGGTCGCCTACGCGCCGTGGATGGCGAGCTTCACCGAGACCGTCGAGAAGCGCAATCCGGCCGCGACCGCCGCCGGGCTCGCGGTCTGGGGCTGGACGGTACGGATCGTGGTCGCCGTGTCGGCGGCGTTCATCCCGGTGCTGGTCACCTCGGTCACCCCGCTCGTCGAGCACGGCGCCGAGGTGGCGGCCGCGCAGAAGCAGGCCGCCCCGGCCCTGGCGATCGTCGGCGCGCACCCTCAACTCTTCGCCGAACTGGGCAAGTACACGGCCACCACGACGCCCCCCGCTCTAGCAGCCCAAGCGGTGAAGGAGGTCGGCGCGGCTGATCTGGCCGTCGTACAGAAGGCGCAGCCGCAGATCAAGGTGCTCAAGGAGCACGGGACGCAGGTACAGAAGGCCGCGGAGGACGGTCCCGGGGAGTGGCGCACCTGGTGGTGGATCTGTGTGGGCGGGCAAGTCCTGTTCCTGCCCTTCGTGTTCGTGATGGCCGGCCGCTGGAGCCCGAAGAAGGCCCGCGAGGACGCCCGGGCCCACCAGGACGCCGTCGACCGCGAACTGGCCGCACTCACCACGAGCGAGGCCTGACCGACGTAGCGACCGACGCCGCGGCTGGGACGCAACTGCCCAGCCGCGGCGCCCCGGTGACTACGGCGGGCCCGCAACTCCGGTGTCGGGAGCGCGACTTGACCTCATCGACCGCCCGGCGCGGAGTGCCGGCAGCGTGGCCACCTCCTCCTTCGCCTTCTCCAGCTGTTCCGGCGTGTCCTGCGGCAGCCTCGGTGGGCGCGGGCGCCCGGAGCGGAAGCGGGACGCGGAGGTGAGGCCGGCGCGGTGGCTCGGGCGCTCTTGGCCGGTGATCACGCCTGATCACTATGCTCATTTCATGAAGGAAGTCATCGCCACCCGCTACATCACGCCCCTGCGCGAGGGCGGCTCGCTGCCGGGGCTCGTCGAGGGGGACGACTTCGGGACGTACGTCATGAAGTTCAGCGGCGCGGGGCAGGGCCGCAAGACGCTCGTCGCCGAGGTCGTCGTGGGGGAGCTGGCCCGGCGGCTGGGATTCCGGGTGCCCCGCCTGGTGACCCTCGACCTCGACCCCGTGCTCGGGCTCGGCGAACCCGATCAGCAGGTCCAGGAACTGCTCAAGTCCAGCGGCGGCAGCAACCTCGGCATGGACTTCCTGTCCGGCGCGCTCGGCTTCGACCCGCTCGCCTTCACGGTGAGCGCCGAGGAGGCAGGCCGGATCGTCTGGTTCGACGCGCTGGTCAACAACGTCGACCGTTCCTGGCGCAACCCCAACCTGCTGATGTGGCAGGGCGACCTGTGGCTCATCGACCACGGCGCCACCATGATCTGGCACCACAACTGGCCCGGCGCCCAGACCTCTGCGGCCCGCCCCTACGACGCCACCGACCACGCCCTCGCCCGCTTCGCACCGGACACCGCGCGGGCCGCCGCCGAACTCGCCCCCCAGGTCACCGAGGAGCTCCTCGCCGAGGTCACCGCCGAGATCCCGGACGCCTGGCTGGCCGGCGAACCCGGCTTCGACACCCCGGACCTCCTCCGTGAGGCGTACGCGGCACCCCTCCTCGCGCGCGTGCCCGCCATCCATGAACGCATCAAGGGACTCCAGTGACCGAGCGCCACATCATCCGCCCGAGCGAGGCGAACACCCGGGACGTCTTCGAGTACGCCCTCCTCCGGGTCGTACCGCGCGTCGAGCGCGGCGAGTGTGTCAACGCCGGAGTGCTCGTCTACTGCCGCGCCCAGTCCTACGTCGGCGCCCGCACCCATCTGGACGAGGCGAGGCTGCTCGCTCTCGACCCGGCGGCCGACGTGGCCGGAATCCGGGCCGCGCTCGGCGCCGTGGAAGGGGTGTGCGCGGGCGGAGAGGCGGCCGGTCAGGCGGCGGAGGACGATGCCGGGCGGCGGTTCCGGTGGCTGATCGCGCCCCGGTCCACCGTGGTGCAGCCGGGGCCCGTGCACACCGGTCTCACCGTCGATCCGGCGGCCGAGGCGGAGCGCCTGCTGGACCTGCTGGTGAGGTAATGGATCACACCCGGCCGCGCGCACGTTGACACCGAGTGCCAGGGCTTCTAGCGTCACGACTGCCGAAGGTACTAAGCGGTCGCTCACCGGCGGGCCGCGATGCAAGGGCGAGAGTTTCTCAAGGGCGAGGAGAACCAGCAATGTCCACCACTGAGCAGCGGGTCGCGATTGTCACCGGCGGAGCGCGGGGCATCGGAGCCGCCACCGCCGTACGCCTCGCGGCCGAGGGCCGTGCGGTCGCCGTGATCGACCTCGACGAGGCCGCCTGCAAGGACACCGTGGAGAAGATCACCGCGGCCGGCGGCAAGGCCCTCGCGGTCGGCGCCGACGTCTCCGACGAGGCGCAGGTCGAGGCCGCGATCACGCGGATCGTCGCGGAGCTCGGCGCGCCGACGATCCTCGTCAACAACGCGGGCGTGCTCCGCGACAACCTGCTCTTCAAGATGAGCGTCGCCGACTGGGACACCGTCCTGGGCGTGCACCTGCGCGGCTCGTTCCTGATGACCAAGGCCGTCCAGAAGCACATGGTCGACGCGGGCTTCGGCCGTATCGTCAACCTCTCCTCGTCCTCCGCCCTCGGCAACCGCGGCCAGGCCAACTACTCCGCCGCCAAGGCCGGTCTCCAGGGCTTCACCAAGACCCTCGCCATCGAGCTGGGCAAGTTCGGTATCACGGCCAACGCCGTCGCCCCCGGCTTCATCGCCACCGACATGACCGCCGCGACCGCCGCCCGCGTCGGCATGGGCTTCGACGACTTCAAGGCCGCTGCCGCCACCCAGATCCCGGTGCAGCGCGTCGGCGAGCCCGACGACATCGCCAACGCCGTCGCCTTCTTCACGAACGAGGCGGCCGGTTTCGTCTCCGGCCAGGTCCTGTACGTTGCCGGCGGACCGCTCAACTAGGGAACACGGAACCATGACTGAACAGCGCGAACTCCCCGAACTCTCCGGCAAGGTCGCCGTCATCACCGGCGCCAGCCGCGGCATCGGCTACGGCGTCGCCGAGGCGCTGCTCGCCCGCGGCGACCGGGTCTGCATCACCGGCCGCAGCGAGGACGCCCTCAAGGAGGCCGTCGAGGCCCTCGGCGCCGAGCGCGTCATCGGCGTCGCCGGCAAGGCCCACGACGAGGCCCACCAGACCGTCGTCGTCGAGCGCACGATGGAAGCCTTCGGCCGCGTCGACTTCCTGGTCAACAACGCCGGTACGAACCCGGTGTTCGGCCCGATCGCCGACCTCGACCTGAACGTCGCCCGCAAGGTCTTCGAGACCAACGTCATCTCGGCGCTCGGCTTCGCCCAGAAGACCTGGCACGCCTGGCAGAAGGACAACGGCGGCGCCATCGTCAACATCGCCTCCCTCGCCGGCGTCTCCGCCTCGCCGTTCATCGGCGCGTACGGCGTCAGCAAGGCCGCGATGATCAACCTGACGCTCCAGCTGGCGCACGAGTTCGCGCCCGGCGTGCGGGTCAACTCGATCGCCCCGGCGGTCGTGAAGACCAAGTTCGCCGCCGCCCTGTACGAGGGCCGCGAGGCGGAGGCCGCCGCCTCCTACCCGCTGGCCCGGCTCGGCGTGCCGTCCGACATCGGCGGCACCGCCGCGTTCCTGACGTCGGACCAGTCCGACTGGATCACCGGCCAGACCCTCGTCGTCGACGGCGGCATCCTCCTGAACGCCGGAGTCGGCTGACAGGAACGCCCGGGCGCCGATGTCTTTGCTGTTCCCTTGACGGAATCGGCGCCCGTGTCGAGACATAAAACCCGCACAGCCGGATGACAACGTCGTCATAAAAACGCTGCTCAACAGCCCCGTCCGAACCAGCTTTTCCGGGCGGGGCGCTGCGGTATGGTCTGCCGACCCTTGGTACGGCGGATCGAGGAGCGTGCGTGTGTTCAACCGGAACCGAGGCCTGCGGGCGGGCGCGGCGATCGCGTCGATATCCCTGGTGGCCGGATGCGGTGTGTTCTCGGACGGGAATCCCGACGACGAGGGAGCCATCGTCGTCGGCACCACCAGCGCCCCCAGCACACTCGATCCGGCCGCCTCCTGGGACGGCTCCTGGGAGCTGTTCCGCAACATCTACCAGACACTGCTCGCCTACCCGTCCGGTGGGACGACACCCGAGGCGGACGCCGCCAAGTGCGCGTTCACGGACAGTTCGAACACGACGTACCGCTGCGAACTCCGCGCGGACATGAAGTTCGCCGACGGCGACACCCTCGACGCCCAGGCCGTCAAGCACTCCATCGACCGGATCCGGCAGATCAACGTGTCGAGCGGCCCCGCGGGCCTGCTGGGGAGCCTCGACCGCGTGCAGGTCCTGGACGACCGTGACGTCGTCTTCCACCTCAACAAGCCCGACGCCACCTTCCCGTTCGTGCTCGCCACCCCGGCCATGTCGATCGTCGACCCCGACGACTACCCCGCGCACTCCCTGCGCAAGGACGGCAAGGTCTTCGGCTCCGGGCCGTACACACTGAAGTCGTACGACGACGGGAAACGGGCCGAGCTCGTCCGCAACGACCGCTACAAGGGCTACGCCAAGCGCGAGAACAGCGCGGTGACGATCCGCTACTTCCAGGACTCGGGCACCATGGTGAAGGCGCTGCGGGACGGGAAGATCGACGTCACCTACCGCGGCCTCGCCGCCGACGACATCGTCGCCCTCCAGGGCCGCTCCTCCAAGAGCCTGCAACTGGTCGACGGCTCCGGCACCGACATCAACTACCTGGTGTTCAACCCCAAGGACCGCTGGGCCGGCAACCTCGCCGTCCGCAAGGCCGTCGCCCAGCTCGTCGACCGCGGCGCGATCACCCACAAGATCTACCGCGACACCGTGGACCCCCTCTACTCGATGGTCCCCAAGGGCCTCACCGGCCACACCACCACGTTCTTCGACGACTTCGGCGACCCCAGCGTCCCCAAGGCCCGCAAGCTCCTCACCGACGCGGGCATCGACCAGCCCGTCCCGCTCACCCTCTGGTACACGACCGATCGCTACGGCTCCGAGACCGCCCTCGAATTCAGGGAACTGAAGCGGCAGTTGGACGACTCCGGGCTCTTCACGATCACCCTGAAGAGCCGTCCCTGGAAGACGTACGTGACGGGCTACCAGAAGGGCGAGTACCCGGTGTTCGGGCGCGGCTGGTTTCCGGACTTCCCCGACGCCGAGAACTTCATCGCGCCGTTCGTGGGACAGCAGAACGCGCTCGGCACGCCGTACCTGTCGACCAGGATCACCGACGTACTGCTGCCCGAGTCCCGCCGGGAGGACGACCGGGCCGACGTGGTCAAGGAGTTCGAGGACGCCCAGCAGATCCTGGTGGACGACGCGCGGCTGCTGCCGCTGTGGCAGGGCCGGCAGTACGTCGCCGCGAGCGACGACATCTCCGGTGGGGAGCAGGCCCTCGACCCGTCGACGATCATGATGATGTGGGAGCTGTACCGCAAGACCAGCTGGTGACACGGCTCTTGGCACCCGTTGTCAGTGGCCGCCTGTAGGTTCTGGGCATGGCAGCGACCGCACCGCGCGGTCGCCCCTCATCGCAGTTGCCGCACACGGTAAGGAAGTTGACGTGACCGACATCTCCATGCTCCCCGAGTCCTGGCGCGGGGTCCTGGGCGACGAGCTTCAGCAGCCCTACTTCAAGGAGCTGACCGAGTTCGTCGAGGAGGAGCGGGCGAAGGGTCCGGTCTACCCGCCGCGCGAGGAGGTCTTCGCCGCGCTGGAGGCGACGCCGTACGACCAGGTGAAGGTGCTGGTCCTCGGTCAGGACCCGTACCACGGCGAGGGCCAGGGCCACGGCCTGTGCTTCTCGGTCCGTCCCGGGGTGAAGACCCCGCCCTCCCTCCGGAACATCTACAAGGAGATGAAGGAGGAGCTCGACCTCCCGATCCCGGACAACGGCTATCTGATGCCGTGGGCCCAGCAGGGCGTCCTGCTGCTCAACGCGGTGCTCACGGTCCGCTCCGGCGAGGCGAACTCGCACAAGGGCAAGGGCTGGGAGAAGTTCACCGACGCGGTGATCCGCGCGGTCGCCGACCGCCCCGACCCGGCGGTCTTCGTCCTCTGGGGCAACTACGCGCAGAAGAAGCTCCCCCTGATCGACGAGGAGCGCCACGTGGTGGTCAAGGGCGCGCACCCCTCCCCGCTGTCGGCCAAGAAGTTCTTCGGCTCCCACCCGTTCACCCAGATCGACGAGGCCGTCGCGAAGCAGGGCCACACCGCGATCGACTGGCGCGTCCCGAACCTGGGCTGACCTCACCGGGGCCGGTCCGGGGCCGCCTGACGGGGATTGTCAGTGCCGCCGGTTAGCGTCGACGGGGACAGCCAAGGTGGCTGGCGAGTGCGGAGGACGCGGTGGCGGAGCGACAGGAGCAGGCGGCGCCGGACGCTCTGCTGACGCGGATCGGGCAGATCGTCATGCTGCACCACGGCGGCGACCGCGAGGAGGCCCGGGACCGGCTGCTGGGCCTGTGGGCGGAGCTGGGCGAGGACGGCGACCCGCTCCACCGCTGCACACTGGCCCACTACCTGGCCGACACCCAGGACGACCCGACCGACGAACTCGCCTGGGACCTCCGGGCGTTGTCGGCGGCGGACGAGCTGACGGACGGGCGGGACGCGGGACCCCCGGGGGACCCTGGGGAGGCCGGAGACCCCGGGGCCCTTCGGCATGTGGGGGACGCCGGCCAGGAGGGCACGATCGCGATCCGCGCCTTCTACCCCTCCCTGCACCTCAACCTCGCCGCCGACTATGTGAAGCTCGACCGCCCCGACGCCGCCCGCACCCACATCCGCCGCGCCCGCGACGCCTGCGCCGTCCTCGCCGACGACGGCTACGGCAACGGCGTGCGGGCCGCGATCGGCCGGCTGGAGCTGCGGCTGGGCGACGGGGGCGCGGGCGGCGGCGAGAGCTGGGGGCCGCCGAGACAGCGGCCGTAGGTTCCGTCCGTCACGACGAGCGTGGAGTCCCGCTTGTGGAGTCCCGATCGTCTCAACGGCCGTACGTCTGGCCGCAGATGACCGATTGCGGGCTGTCCGACTTCCAGCCGCCGTACTTCTTGCCCAGGGCGCAGACGTCCTGCGTGTTCTTGGGGACCGACTTGACCACGTCGGGGATGTCCGCGCCCGACTGCCGGGGGTGATGCGGCTTCGGGTGCGGACATCCCCGA
>NZ_JBLTJC010000418.1:0-8449 GCF_048158785.1 Streptomyces colwelliae
CAGGGGTTGCTGGAGCTGCGCCGGATGACGAATCCGGACGGTTCCGTGGAGCGGCCGTGCGGCTGGGAGCGTACGCATCTGGTGCGGGCCGCCGCGCTCGCCCTGGAGGCCGCCGGGCACCGGCCCGATCCTGGCGCTCAACCGCATGGGCAGCTTCGACTGGGACCTGGACAGCGGCCTGTTCCACATGGACGCCCAGGCCCACGAGGTCTTCGACCTGCGCCCCGACGAGTACGACGGGCGGCCCGAGTCGCTGGCGATCCGGGTACCGCCCCCCGAGGGCTACCGGCTCGACGGCCTCGTCTCCCAGGCACTGAAGGACGGCAGCGAGAACTACGGCGCCTACTTCCGCATGCGCCTGAGGGACGGCACCCTGCGCTGGACCCACACCCAGGGCTACATCCGGCGCGACGAGACGGGCCGTCCGCGCCGGATCATCGGCATCGTCCGGGACGCCACGCGGGAACTCGCCGAGAGCGCGGCCCGCCGCGAGCAGGCGGCCCAGGACGCGGCGCTGCGCCGGCAGACCAACGTCGTGCAGCTCACCACCGCCGCCCTCGCGCACGCCCGGACCGTCCAGGACGTGATCGACGTCCTCAAGGACACCCACGGCCTGGTCCACCTCGGCGCGACCAGCCTGGTCATGGGTCTGGTCGAGGCCGGCCGTATCCGACTGGTCGCCGAGGGCCCCGAGGGCAGCTTCGTGCCCGGCACGGAGGTCACCCGGATCGACGAGCAGTACCCGATGGGGGAGGTCGTACGGACCCTCGCCCCGGCGTTCATCGAGTCGCCGGCGGAGTTCGCCGAGCGGTATCCGCTGCTGTGGCCGCACATCACCGAGCTGAACATCACGGCGGCCGCCTATCTGCCGTTGATCGCGCAGGCACGGCCGATCGGTGCGATGGGGCTGCTCTACAGCGACCGGCGCGGTTTCTCGGCGGACGAGCGCAACGTGCTCGTCGCGCTGGGCAGCAGCATCGCGCAGAGCCTTCAGCGGGCCATGTTCTACGAGCAGGAGAAGGACCTCGCGCAGGGCCTCCAGCAGGCGATGCTGCCCCGCGCGATCCCCAGTGTCCCGGGCGCCGACGTCGCCGTCCGCTACCGGTCCGCGAAGCTCGGGCGGGACATCGGCGGTGACTGGTACGACCTGATCCCGCTGCCGGGCGGGCGGGTCGGCGCGGTCATCGGCGACGTCCAGGGCCACGACACGCACGCCGCCGCCGTCATGGGGCAGCTGCGCATCGTCCTCAAGGCGTACGCCGCCGAGGGGCACACCCCGGCCACGGTGATGGCCCGCGCGTCCGTCTTCCTCCACGAGCTCGACACCGAGCGCTTCGCCACCTGCCTCTACGCCGAGGTCGACCTGTCGACCGGAGTGGTCCAGGTGGTCCGGGCCGGTCATATCGACCCGCTGGTCCGGCAGTTGGACGGGACGTGCCGTCGGGCGACCGTCGTGGGCGGGCTGCCGCTCGGGCTGTCCGCCGAGTTCGGGCGGCTCGAATACCCCGTCTCCACCATCGAACTCGACCCCGGCCAGACCCTGCTGCTGTGCACCGACGGCCTCGTCGAACAGCCCGGGGCCGACCTCGACGACGGCATGCGGACCCTCGCCGCCCTCATCGCCTCCGGGCCCGACGACGTGCGCGACCTCGCCGATCTGCTCATCGACGTGGCCGAGGAACGCGGCGGCGAGGACGACGTGGCGCTGCTCCTGCTGCGCCGGCGCGGCCTCGACGCCCCGCGGTCCGGCGGGCGGCTCCAGCAGCATGTGGCTCCCGGCGACTCCGAGGCCCTCACCGGGGCCCGGCACATGATCCGGGCCGCGGTCCGCGCGTGGGGCGCCGGTGAGCGCTCCGACGAGGTCGAGCTGGTGGCCGACGAGCTGATCACCAACGCGCTGATGCACACCGAGGGCTCCGCGATCGTCACCCTCAGGGTCCTCAACGGCACCGAACGGCGGCTGCGCGTGGAGGTCGAGGACTCCTCCAGCGCCCTCCCGCGCCGCCGTGAGGCGGGCGAGAACGGAGTCTCCGGGCGCGGTCTGCTCCTGGTCGACCTGCTCACGGACGTGTGGGGCGTGGAGGCGCGCGGCAGCGGCAAGTGCGTGTGGTGCGAGTTCCTGGTCCCGGACCGGAGCGGACCGGATCCGACGAGGTCCGACCCGGGCTGACCCCACGGGCCGCTGATGGCACCCTGGACGTATGCCGGAACTTCCCGAGGTCGAAGCGCTGAAGGACTTCCTGACCGAACACCTCGTCGGCCACGAGATCGTACGGGTGCTGCCCGTCGCCATCAGCGTCCTGAAGACGTACGACCCTCCGCTCACCGCGCTGGAGGGACACGAGGTGGTGGCCGTGCACCGCCACGGCAAGTTCCTGGACGTCGAGACGGACGGCGGCCCGCACTTCGTGACCCACCTCGCGCGCGCGGGCTGGCTGCACTGGAAGGACCGCCTCCCGGACGGCCCGCCCCGCCCCGGCAAGGGCCCCCTCGCGCTCCGTGTGGCCCTGGAGACCGGCGAGGGCTTCGACCTCACGGAGGCGGGCACGCAGAAGCGCCTCGCGGTGTACGTCGTCGCCGACCCGCAGGAGGTCCCGGGCGTCGCCCGCCTGGGCCCCGACCCCCTCGCCGACGACTTCGACGAGCCGGCCTTCGCCGAACTCCTGAAGGACGAACGCCGCCGGCTCAAGGGCGCCCTGCGGGACCAGACCCTGATCGCCGGGGTGGGCAACGCGTACAGCGACGAGATCCTGCACGCCGCCAGGATGTCCCCCTTCAAACTGGCGGCATCCCTGACCCCGGCCGAGACCCACACGCTCTACACGGCCCTCCGCACCACCCTCACGGAGGCGATCGAACGCTCCCGAGGCGTGGCCGCGGGCCGCCTGAAGGCGGAGAAGAAGAGCGGCCTACGCGTCCACGGACGCACCGGCCAACCCTGCCCGGTCTGCGGCGACACCATCCGCGAGGTCTCCTTCAGCGACTCCTCGCTCCAGTACTGCCCGACCTGCCAGACGGGCGGCAAGCCGCTGGCGGACCGGCGGATGTCGAAACTGCTCAAGTAGCTACCAGGGCACCCCGGTCCCGTCCCACGACAGGAACCGCCCCGTCGGACCGTCGTCCGGCAGCAGTGCCAGGTCGACGGCGCCCCGTGCCGCCTCCGCCGGATCCCCGTCGCTCGCGGCGGCGCGTTCGTTGAGGTCCGTCGCCCGTAGGCCCGGGGCGAGGGCGTTCACCTTGAAACCGTCCGCCGCGAGGTTCTGGGCGTAGAAGAGGGTCAGGGCGTTGAGGGCCGCCTTCGACGAGCGGTACGCGGCGCCCGCTCCGGCGTGGGCGGCGAACTCCCGGTCCGGGTCGGCGCTCCAGGCCAGGGAGCCGGTGCCGCTGGAGATGTTCACGATGCGGGGGCGCGGGGAGCGGCGCAGGGCCGGGAGGAACGCGTTGGTGACCGCCAGGACTCCGAAGACGTTCGTCTCGTACGTGCGGCGGACGTCGTCGAGGTCCGCCTCGGGTGCCGGGCTTCCGCCGGCCATGATGCCCGCGTTGTTGACCAGGACGTCCAGGGCGTCCACCTGCCGCGCCGCCGCCGTGATGCTGTCGGCGTCCGTGACGTCGAGGATCAACAGCCTCGCGCCGCCGCCCAGTTCCTCGACTGCCCGCTCACCCCGGCCCGCGTCGCGTGAGCCGACGTGGACCGTGAAACCCTCGGCTACGAGCAGACGGGCGATCTCCTTGCCGATGCCCTTGTTCGCGCCGGTGACCAGTGCTGTGGAATCGTTCATGGGGACGACGATTCCGCAGTCGCCGCCACCGAACCAGGGACAACCGATCCCTGGCAGCCGGAAGGAGGCACAGTGACCGGCAAGCAGGAACTGGCCCGATTTCTGCGGGGCCACAGGGAGAAACTGGCGCCCGCCGATGTGGGCCTGCCCGGCGAACCGTCCCGGCGGACCCTCGGACTGCGCCGGGAAGAGGTCGCCGAGCTGGCCCACATGTCCGTCGACTACTACGCCCGCCTGGAACAGGCCCGCGGGCCGCGCCCGTCGCCCCGCATCCTCGACGCCCTCACCGGAGTGTTCCGGCTGACCCCGGCCGAGCGGACCCATCTCTTCCGGCTGGCGGGGACGCAGGTGACGCCGCTCGCCGCGCCGGTGCGGACCGTCCGCCCGCACGTGGCCGCCCTGCTGTGCCGCATCCCGGACACGGCGGCCATCGTCACCGACGCCACCTACGACGTCATCGCCTGGAACCCGCTGGCCGGTGCCTTGTTCGGCCACGATCACGACACGCGGCCGAATCTGGCGCGCCGCCGCTTCCTGGGGCGGGCCCAGGAGAGTTCCAGCGCCGAGGAGTTCGGCCACATCGTGGTGTCCCGGCTACGCCGCGCCGCCGACCGCTACCCGTACGATCCGGGACTCGCCCGCCTGCTGGCCGAACTGCGCGCCGGCAGCGAGGAGTTCGGGGCGATCTGGGAGACCGGCCCCGTGCACGCCCCCGGTCACCGCACCAAGACCCTCACCCACCCGCGGGCGGGCCGGCTGCGGGTGAACTGCGACGTGCTCACCGTCCCGCACGACGACCAGCAGGTCGTCTTCGTCACCGCGGACCCGGGGACCCCATCCGCCCGTGCCCTGCGGCAACTGGCCGCCGCAGGCCGGGACTTCAGTGCGAGGTGAGCCGTACCAACTGCAGTCCGTCCGCGGTCCGCACGTCGTAGTGGTCGATCTCCGTGGGGTGCATCGCCGAGCCCCCCTGCATCGTGATCATCGTCGCGTCGTGCTCGGGCACCATCCAACTCGTCACGGTCTGCTCGGAACCGTCGCGACCGACGACCACGAGACGACAGGACCGGGGGCCCGCACCGTCCTTGATCTTGAGGGACACGTCAGTGCCGTAGTTCTCGTTCGCGGCCGTGACCTGCGCCCACACGCCCGACTTGGCGTCGGTCGCGGTGAGTTGCACGGCACTGTCACCGTGCGCGGCCAGGGTCGCCGCCGCGGGCCCGCCCACGGCGAACACCACCGAGGCGGCCACCGCGTACAGAAACCGCCGCCGTCCGGCCCGATGGCGCGTGGCCACCTCGCCGAGCAACCGGTCCAGCAGCCGCGGGCCGGGTTGTGCCATGGGGTGCACAGAGCGCGGCGTCGCACGCCGGTACAGCATCAACTGCCGTGAGGCGGGACCGAATTCGGTCACATGAGCCGCGCAACTGGTGCACTCCATGAGGTGATCCTCGAAGCGGAAGGCGTCCGCCTCGTCCAGCACGCCGAGCGCGTACGCGCCGACGTCGCGATGCCTTTCCAGGGACCTCATGCCGAATCCTCGTGCCGTTAGGTGCGGGTGGGGTTACTCCTTGCTCCCATCGGTACGCACCAGACAGTCGAATCACTCAAGGCACACAGAATCCCAAGCAACTGATTCGGAGCGGCCGGGCCCGCGGATTGGTCCCATTTCAAAAAAGATGGATGGCGAGGTGGCCGAGCGGCAGACCCAGCTGCCAGGCGGGCGTCCAGACCTTCGGCCCGTCGTCCTCACCGGTCACCGGACCGCCTCCCGGCCCCGGTACCGCGTCCAGATCCGGCGCGAGCAGTTCGGTCTCCTCCAGCCAGCGCCAGGCGGCCTCCGCCAGTGCCAAGTCCGGTGCTTCCGCACCCGATTCGGCGGCCTCCGCCGTCAACCTGGAGATACGTGTCCCGACCCAGTTCTGCCAGGGCTGGTCGTACGCCGTGAGCGAAAGCCAGGTCTCCAACTGGGTCACCACTCGGATACCGGACAACTCGCCGTCCGTGTCGGACAGGAAGATGGTCAGCGCCAGCGCGTCCCGACCCGCGCGGAACTCGAAGGACGTCGGCGGCATCAGGTCGCCGGTCCGCAGCAGCTCGTCGGCGATGTACTCGGCGTACAGCCACGCCATGGGGACGACGAGTTCACCGCCACCGGTGCCGTCGGTGCTCTCTTGACCTCTGTGCAGCATCCCTTCCTGCCTTCCTCCGGTGCGTGCGCGTCGCCCGGCCCGGGGCTCCGTCAGGAACCCCGAGCCCCCCAGTCCGGAACACGGATGAGGACAGCCGATTACTCAACCGGGTTCTGAGCAAGGCGCTTTACGGAGGTTTGACTAATGAATTGGTTTCACCGCAGGTCGGCCGCATAACCCGGAAGCACCCGGCGGAGGGCGCGCAGCGCGTAGTACGCGCGGGACTTCACCGTACCGGGCGGAATCCCGAGCGCTGCCGCGGCCTCCGCCACACTCGCCCCGTGGAAATACACCAGCACCAGGACTTCACGGTGCTCCGGAGTGAGTGTCTTCACAGCCTCCCGCACATCGAGCGTCGCCGCCGACCGTTCCGCGTGATCGGCGCATACGCGTGCGTTCTCCAGTACCGCGTCCCCGACCTCGGGCGGCCGTGCCTGCCGGGCCCGGCGCGCGTCGATGGCGAGCCGTCGGCCCACCGTCAGCAGCCAGGGCCGTACGGACTCGAAGTCGTCGGCGCGCAGCGCCTCGGGGTGCTGCCAGGCCCGTACGAGGGTTTCCTGGACGAGGTCCTCGGCGCGCTGGCGGTCGCCGTCGCAGAGCCGGAGCAGCAGCGCGAAGAGCGGCCTGCCGTGCTCGCGCTGAAGTGCGGCGAGCTCGTGCTCGGCGGTCGTTCCGTCTCTGAGCGTGGGTCCGGCCGTCATGGCCGTATGGCATCGCAGGGGACCGCCCGGGGACAGGGGGCGCACGAGGGGCTTGCGGCGGACGGTCGATCGCGTCGACGAACGGTGCGACGAACGGTCCGCGTCACCCGGTGTTACCCCGCACGCGCACACCGGACGGGTCATCAGAGGCCGGAAGTCGTTTGCGGGGGCGGTGAAGTTCATACCTATTGGTGGGTAAATATGACCACAGTGGGGTGAATTGATGATCGCACGCAGACAGCAGGTGGCCGTCGCCGTCGCAGGCATTCTCACCGCGGCCGCCGCCTGCCAGGCCCAGAACCACGACTCGAAGACGTCCGGCCGTCCGGCACCCCCCGCCGCCCGAGGCTTCACCCTCGTCGCCGCCGGCGACATCCTCCCGCACAGCTCCGTCGTCGACCGCGCCCGCTTCGACGCGGGCGGCACCGGCTACGACTTCCGGCCGATGCTCACCGCCGTCCAACCCCTCGTCTCCCGCGCCGATCTGGCGCTGTGTCACGTCGAGAGCGTCTACGGCGACTCCACCGGCACCGCGGCCCTCACCTCCCCGCCCGAGGCGGCCCAGGGCCTCGCCGCGACCGGCTACGACAGCTGCTCCACCGCGTCCGACCACAGCCTGGATGCCGGCACCGCCGGCATCCAGGGCACCCTCGACACCCTCGACCGCGCGGGCGTACGGCACACGGGGACGGCGCGCACCGACGCCGAGGCGCGCACGGTCACCCTGCTGCGCGCCGGTCCCGCGAAGGTCGCCCACCTCGCCTACACCGCCGACACGAACGGCGTCCCGCTCCCACCGGCCGAGCCCTGGGCCGTCAATCTCCTCGACCCCGCCCGCGTCCTCGCCGACGCGCGGGCGGCCCGACGCGCGGGCGCCGACGTGGTCGTCGTCTCCCTGCGCTGGGGCACGGCGGGCCAGAACGCGCCCGACCCGCAACAGCTCGCGCTGGCCGGGGAACTCACCGCCGCCCGCACCGACGGCCGCCCGGACGTCGACCTGATCCTCGGCACCCGGGCCCATGCCCCGCAGGCGTACGAGAAGGTCAACGGCACCTGGGTGGTCTACGGACTCGGCGACCAGATCACCGGCGAGATGTACGACAACGCGGGCACCCGGGACCCCGGCGGCAACCTGAGCACCCTCGGCCGCTTCACCTTCGTGCCGCCCGCCCGGCCCGGCGGCCGCTGGGAGGTGGCCAGGGCGGAGTTCGTGCCGCAGCTGTTCGACATCGACGCGGGCCGGGTCGTCGACGTCAACCGGGCGATCGGCCAGGGCGCCGACCTGACCGGCGACCGCGACCGCATCCGCGAGGTGGTGCTGAGCCGGGGCGCGGCGAAGGACGGGCTGGTGATGGGGAAGTAGCGGGAGAGAGCGGGGTCAGTCGACGTCGACGTGCGCGAACGTGGCCAGCATCTGCGTGAGCACCCGTGCGCACGCGCGGACGTCGGCCTCCGTCAGTTCGCCGCCGACCTGGCGCATCAGGTAGTGCTCGCGGCCCAGCACATCGGTGATGGTCGACCGGCCGGCGTCGGTCAGCCGGATCAGTGAGGACCGCTGGTGTGCCGGGTTCGGCACGCTCTCGACCCAGCCGTGCGCGGCGGCGTCGTTGACCATGCGCTGCACGAACTGCCGGCTCAGCGCCTGGTCGCGGCCCATCTGAGGAACCGTCATGGGCCCGTGCAGGCGCAGCAGGTTCAGGACGGCGCGCACGCCCGCGGACACGCCCTCGACCGGTTCGGCCTGCTCCACCTTGCGCGCCGCGCGCCGGTAGAG
>NZ_JBLTJC010000419.1:0-8434 GCF_048158785.1 Streptomyces colwelliae
GTACTAGTGTTACGGTCGTAAGCATACCCCCTGGGGTAATTCTTCGTTGGAAGGGAGGCCCGTTCGAGCCCCCGCTGGACCTCCTCGCCGAACTGACCAACACCCCGCCACCCCCGGAAACCCCGGTCCGCACAGCGATCCGCAGAGTCAAGATCTGGACCCCGCTGGTCATCCTCCTGGCGATCGTGTTTGCAGTAGTACAGGCCGTACGCCCGCTGCCGACCCCGTCCCTCACCCTCACCGCCGACGACTCGTACACCTTCGACGGCAGCAAGGCGAACCTCCCGTGGCCCAGCGAGGGCCAGGGCTGGATGGACGTCAACGGCATCGGCACGATGGGCAGCTTCGGCAAGCAGACCCCGGTCGCGATCGGGTCCGTGGCCAAGGCGATGACCGCGTACATCGTCCTCAAGGACCACCCGCTGAAGGCGGGCGCGGAGGGCGAGAAGATCACCGTCGACGCGACCGCCGAGAAGGAGGGCGGCTACGACAAGGACGGCGAGTCCACGCTCAACACCGTGAAGGCCGGCGACGTCCTCACGGAGAAGCAGGCGCTCTCGGCGATCATGATCCCGTCGGCGAACAACATCGCCCGCCTGCTTGCCCGTTGGGACGCGGGCTCCGAGGCGGCGTTCATCAAGAAGATGAACGACACCGCGAAGTCGCTGGGGATGACGAACACGACGTACACCGACGCGTCCGGTCTGAAGGAGACCACCGTCTCCTCCGCCGAGGACCAGGTGAAGCTGGGCAACCAACTGGTCAAGATCCAGGCGCTGATGGACATCACCAAGCTGCCGAGCTGGGTCGACCCGTCCGGCAAGAAGTGGACCAACTACAACCGCCTGGTGCCGTACAACGACTCCCTCGGCATCAAGACCGGCACCACCACCGCGGCCGGCGGCAACCTGCTCTTCGCCGCCACCAAGGAGGTCGGCGGTGAGACGGCCGTCGTCGTCGGCGCGATCCTCGGCCAGCACACCGCGCCGATCATCGACACGGTCAACGCGGTCAGCAAGACGGCGATGCTCGCGGCGCAGGACGCGATGACCTCGGCGAAGATCCTGAAGAAGGGGACCGTGGTCGGGTACGTCGACGACCAGCTCGGCGGTCACACGCCGGTCGTCGTCACCAAGGACGTCGCGGCGGTCGGCTGGGCCGGCCTGAAGGTGAAGCTGTCCTTCGCCCCCGACGCCGTACCGCACACCGCGAAGGCCGGCACCAAGGTGGGCACGCTCACCGTGGGCGACGGTTCGAGCGGTGCCGTCAAGGTGCCGGTCGCTCTCCAGAAGGATCTCGCCGAACCGGCCTTGACCGCCAAGCTGACCCGCCTCGGCTGACCCACGAGGCGATGCACGTCACCGCGTCCCGCCGGCGGGCCCCCACCCGGGAGCCCGTCGGCGGGGTGCGTGCTAGCGTCGCGAATCGGGGCACGTCGCCGGTCATGCGGGACGCGGCGTCGAACAGGCCGGGAACGGGACGGAACGCGGCCGAGAAGAGAAGACGGGACACGGGGAGTGCCTTCAGGTGGCCACAGCGGAGCCGACACGTGCCGACGATGCCGATCCGGGCCCGGTGACCGGCCCGCGAATACGCGTGCCCGCGCACACCACGCCGGATAGCGCGACCGCCGAGACCCGGCACACGGACGACGACGACACCCGGCCCACGGACGACGACGCCGCGACGCACACGGGCGGCGGCGACACCCGCCTCGCGAACCTGATCGACCGCCTCCGCGCCCCCTTCCTCCGTCACCCGGTGATCGGCTTCACGCTCCTCTCCGGTGTCCTCCACGTCGTCTGGTTCTTCACGTTCGCGAACAGTGGCGGCGACCTCGCGGCGCAGGACGCCTGGGCGGAGTTCGTCGGCCGCCACCCGGACTCGGCGTACAACCTCGCCTGGTACGGCGGCATGCACCCGGTGTCGTACAGCGTGGTGTCGCCGTATCTGATGTCGGTGCTCGGTGTCCGTACGACGATGATGATCGCCGGGACCATCTCGGCGGGCCTGCTGACCATGATCCTGATCCGCAGCCGCTCGGTGAAGAACCCGCTGTGGGCCTCGCTCGCGGGTGTCTTCGCGCTGCTGTGCAACGCGGCGTCGGGCCGGGTGACGTACGGCCTGGGCCTGGTCTTCGGGCTCGGCGCGGTGGCCGTCGTCTTCTGCTGGCCCTACCGCTGGCGCTACAAACGCTGGGCGAAGGCCCTGTGCGCGGCCCCGCTGGCCGCGCTCGCGACCATGTCGTCGCCGGTGGCCGGGCTGTTCGTGGGGCTGGTCGCCGTGGCCCTGTTCCTCCAGAAGCGGCGCCCCGGCGCGTGGGCTCTCGGCCTCGCGCCCGCGGCCGTGGTGGCCGTGTCCGCCTGGCTGTTCCCGTTCTCCGGCACGCAGCCGATGCTGTTCGGCTCGATGATCCTGCCGCTGGCCTCCGGGGTCATCGTCTACTTCGTGGTGCCGCGCGAGTGGACGACCGTACGGATCACGGCGGCCGTGTACAGCATCGGCGTCATCCTCGTCTGGCTGGTCAGTTCACAGATCGGCTCGAACATCAGCCGGCTGGCGATGCTGTTCGCCGGGGTCGCGCTGATCTCCGCGCTGCCCTTCGCGGTGCCGCGCTCGCGCAAGTGGTACGTGATCGTGCTGGCCTTCGTCGGCTTCACCGGGTGGATCGGCTTCAAGTCGGTCGACGACGTCATCAACACCGCGCCGGCCGCGTCCTGGTCGCACGAACTCGCCCCGCTGGTCAACGAACTCCAGACCGTCGGCGCCGAGCGCGGCCGCGTCGAGGTCGTCCCGGCCCGCTCCCACATCGAGGCCTCCGCCCTCGCGCCGTACGTCAATCTCGCGCGCGGCTGGAACCGCCAGGCCGACATGGAGCGCAACCCGCTCTTCTACGACGACACGCTCAACTCCGCCAACTACCACGAGTGGCTTCAGCGTTGGGCCGTGCACTACGTCGTGCTGCCCAAGGACGAGCCGGACGGCGACGGCGGCGAGCGCGAACGCGCCCTGGTGCAGCGCGGGATGCCGTATCTGAAGCAGGTCTGGGGCGACGCCAACTGGCAGCTGTTCCAGGTCACCGACCCGGCGCCGCTCGCCGAGCCGAACTCGGTCGTCGACCGGGCCGAGCAGGGCGAGTTGACCATCGAGGTGAAGAAGAAGGGGCGGATCCTCATCCGTATCCCGTACTCGCCGTGGCTGAGCATCGTCGACGCGAAGGGCAAGAGCCTCAAGGCCCCGCAGGAGACCGACGCGTCCAAGCACCGTGCCGAGGGCGCCCCGAAGACGTACGACAACCTCAACGGCTGCCTGATGGAGACCGAGGAGGACTCCAAGGGCGACAAGTGGACGATGTTGCTGGCACCGAAGGCGGGGACGTACCGGCTGGCGGCGCCGTACCAGTTGCCGCGCGGCACTCCCTGTCCCGATGAGCTGAAGTAGTCAGCGGAGCCGGTCCACGTACTTGTCCGTACCCGGCACCGTGGGGATGAACGGCGCCACCAACTCCACCCGCCCCAGGCCCGATTCGGCCACCGGCGCTTCGAGATCCGCGAAGCACTCCTCCCAGCAGTCGCGCGGATCCGCCTCCAGGAACCACAGCAGCGTGAGCCGGGTGTCGACCCCTTCGACCTGCTTGACGTAGGTCATGCGGTCGCCCGGCAGCGGGGTGGGCCGGAAGACGGTCACCATCGCGGCCGGTGACCCGGCGAGCCGCTTGGGCAGCTGCCGGGAGCGCAGCCACTCCAGCAACTCGGCGCGCTGCCCGGCCGATTCACTGTCGACGACCTCCAACACCAGCCCGGCGTAAGGGTGGTCGAGGGCGTGGAAGTCCCGGGGACCCGCCGCGCCATCCCTGTACACGGTGGCCTCGTGGTCCTGGAACGCGGTGAAGACGTGCGTACGGTCCTGGTAGACCCGCCCATCCCGATTGAGCCGTTTGTTGATGCCGACGGTCCACTTCATGTGGTCGTCGTAGCGGCCCTCGGTGACCCAGTACGTGGAGAGGTAGCAGCCGGCGGTGACGGGCTGGGCGACCGCCGACTTCTCGGGGGAGCGCAGGAGTTGGAGGTCGCGGGTGGCGACCCAGCGGCGGCCGGAGTACATCCAGGGCATGGCCATCGCGCCCGCGTAGTAGTGGTCGTCCTCGTACCAGCGGTTGTAGGCGTACTCGTGGCCGGGATGCGGTTCGACCATGGTGATCAGCGCGTGTCCCGGCCGGACTCCGTACGGTCCTACGGCGGCCAGTTCGGCGTACACGTCGCTCCGGGTGTCCTCGCTCACGTCGCTCCCCTTCCGTCCTCCGCCGGTCGCCCATACTCTGACGCCCCGTCAGATAAACCGCCAGACCCCGGGAGGGATCGGATGTCGCTGCTCGCGGGCAAGACCGTCGTCGTCTCGGGGGTCGGGGCCGGACTCGGCCATCAGGTCGCCGCGGCCGTCGTACGGGACGGAGGGAACGCCGTGCTCGGCGCGCGCACGGAGGCGAATCTGGCCAAATCGGCCGCCGAGATCGACCCCGACGGCGCGCACACGGCGTACCGGGCGACGGACATCACGGACGAGGGGCAGTGCGAGGCGCTCGTGGAGGTGGCGCGGGAGCGGTTCGGGCGGGTCGACGCGGTGGTCCAAGTGGCCGCGTGGGACAGCTACTTCGGCGGGGTCGAGGACGCGGACTTCGCCACCTGGCAGTCGGTGATCGACGTGAATCTGCTGGGGACGCTGAAGATGACGCGGGCCTGCCTGCCGGCGCTGAAGGAGGCGGGCGGCGGCTCGGTGGTGTTCATCGGGACGCAGTCGGCCGTAGCCGCTCCCTCGCAGGTGCGGCAGGCGGCGTACGCGGCGTCGAAGGGGGCGCTGACGAGCGCGATGTACTCGCTGGCAAGGGAGTTGGGGCCGTACCGGATCCGGGTGAACACCGTGCTGCCGGGGTGGATGTGGGGGCCGCCGGTGGAGGCGTACGTGCAGTTCACCGCGCACACGGAGAAGGTGCCGGAGGCGGAGGTGCTGAAGCGGCTGTCCGACCGGATGGCGCTGCCCGAGCTGGCGACGGACGGGGATGTGGCGGACGCGGCGGTGTTCCTGGCGTCGGAACGGGCGCGGGCGATCACGGGTCAGTCGTTGCTGGTCAACGCCGGGGAGCTGATGCGCTGAGTTCACATAGCTGAACGCGGAACATCAATCCGAACGATTTTACTCCCCCTTGACCTCACGCTTACTTGTCGTGCTCACGCGCGACCGCCCACGATGAGCCCCGGGCTGAACCGGCTCAATCGTGGGAGGGCGCATATGAACGGGCTCGACTGGGCCGTGCTCATCGGCTATTTCGGCGTGATGGTGGCGATCGGCGTGTGGTCGCACAAGCGCGTCGACAACGTGAGCGACTTCTTCACGGCCGGCGGGAAGATGCCCTGGTGGCTGTCCGGCATCTCGCACCACATGTCGGGCTACAGCGCGGTGATGTTCACCGGCTACGCGGGCATCGCCTACACCTACGGCGTCACGTCCTTCGTCACCTGGTCCTTCCCGATCGCGCTGGGCATCGCCATCGGCTCCAAGCTGTTCGCGCCGCGCATCAACCGGCTGCGCTCACGGCTCCATGTGGCGTCCCCGCTCGAATACTTGAAGAACCGCTACAACCTGAAGACCCAGCAGGCGCTCGCCTGGTCCGGGATGCTGCTGAAGATCGTGGACGTGGCGGCCAAGTGGGCGGCGATCGCGACCCTGTTGTCGGTGTTCACAGGTGTGTCCCTGAACCAGGGCATCCTCATCACCGGCGCGATCACGGCGGTCTACTGCACGATCGGCGGCCTGTGGGCGGACGCGCTGACCGAACTCGGCCAGTTCGTCATCCAGTTGCTCGCCGGAGTCTCCATGTTCGTGGCCGTCGTACTGAAGTTGAACGACAAGGGCATCGGCTTCCTCGGCGCCTGGGACGAACCGGCGCTCCAGGGCCACGGGAAACCGCTGGTGGGCACCTACGGCACGGTGTTCCTCCTCGCGTTCCTCTTCATCAAGCTCTTCGAGTACAACGGCGGCATGCTCAACCAGGCCCAGCGCTACATGGCCACCAAGAGCCCCTACGAGGCCGAGCGTTCGGCCCGGCTGTCGGCGGCACTGTGGCTGATCTGGCCGACGGTCCTCTTCTTCCCCATGTGGATGTCACCGCTCCTGGTCCACGCACAGAAGCCCGACGGCTCCGACTCCTACGGCCTGATGACCGAACAACTCCTCCCACACGGCCTGTTGGGCCTGGTGGTCGTCGGCTTCTTCTCCCACACGATGGCGATGTGCTCGTCCGACGCCAACGCGATCGCGGCGGTCTTCACGAGGGACGTGGCACCGGTCGTATCGGCCAAGGCCCGTGCGTGGAACGACCGTTCGGGCCTGATCGCGGCCCGCGTGACCACGGTCGTCTTCCTCGGCCTGTCGATGGCGGTGGCGACGCAGGTCAACTCGCCCACGTTCAAGGACATCATCACGGTCGTCATCAAGTGGGTCGCGGGCTTGATGGGCCCGATCGCGATCCCGATGATGCTGGGCCTGCTCCGCCCGTTCCGCAAGTCCGGCCCCACAGCGGCCCTCACGAGCTGGGCGGCGGGCCTGTTCGCCTTCTGGCTGGTCAACTACCCGATCAACTGGGAGGTCGACGGCGGAGTCCCGCTCCAGTACCAGGTGTCGATCCCCCTCGCGGTCTCCCTGATCCTCTACATCCTCATCGGCTTCGTGAAGCCCGAGGACACCCCGGAACGGGACGCGCTGATCGAGAAGATCAACGGCGGCGGGGACGACGACGGAGAGGCGGCGGTCGCGGTACCCGCGCAGGCGGAGGTCGAGGACGACGTGGTGGGCAGGCAGTCGTAGCGCGCTAACTCCCGCGCGGATACCGGGCGATCCACCCCGGGGCGGACCCCGCGGGCCCGTGCAACGCGGGCCCCTGGGTCATCTCCACCGCGAAGTCATCGGCGAGCACAAGCAACGTGGGACGGCCCTCCAGTTCGGCCAGCCAGGCCGGCGGGAGGGCCGTCTCGCCGTGCAACGCCCCGAGCAGCCCACCGGTGAGCGCCCCGGCGGCCCCGGAGGGCCCACCCTGATTCACGGCAAGACACAGCCCGTGCCGTACGTCCTCGCCGACGAGCGCGCAGTAGACAGCCCCCGCGAGCACCCCGTCCGCGTTCCCCTCCCCCACGAGCTCCTCGACCCGCGCGGAGGTGGGCATCCCCTGCCGTACGGCGCCGAGGGCACGCTGAAGAGCGACGGAGACGGGCTGATGCCCGGGCCGAACGGCAAGCAGGCCGAGCGCCCGCTGCACGGCGGCGTCGAGGCTCTCCCCCCGGGCGAGCCCATGCACGATGACGGCGTAGGCACCGGCGGACAGATACCCGACGGGATGCCCATGGGTCTGCGCGGCACACTCCACGGCGAGCTGCATCACGAGCTGTGGCTCCCACCCGACAAGCAACCCGAAGGGCGCGGAACGAGCGGCGGCCTCACCCCCCGCCTCACCGGGATTCTTGGGCGCGTCGAGCGTCCCCATCCGCTCGTCCCCAAACCCCAACAAACAAGCCCGAGTTGGATCGCGCCGCGCATAGAGCCACTCCTCCCGCGCAAGCCACCCATCGTCCTTACGACGCTCATCGGGCCCCCAGTCATGCTGAGTCGCGGCCCACCGCAAATAGGCCCGATGCAGATCGGTAGGCGGATGCCAGGCCCCGGTGTCCCGCCGCACCTGAGCGCGGATCAGCCCATCCACGGTGAACAGACTGAGCTGCGTGAGATGAGTGACTGCCCCGCGCCGCCCATACCCGAAGACAAGATCCACGACGCCCTCAGCGCCGTAGGCCTCCCGGATCTCATCGCCCGCCAACAGATCCACAGGCGCACCGAGCGCGTCCCCCACGGCGGCCCCGAGCAGCGTCCCCCGCACCCGACTCCGAAAATCCTGCTGCTCGACCCGGCCCCAGACGGCCCCGATTGCCGTACTCACCAAGACCTCCTCGGGGCTCCTTCGTACGTACGAGTCAGTTCAGCACTGTAATCGAACGGGGACAGTGGGTTGAGGGGGTGGATCGGTATACGGGGAGCTGGACTGACCCACGTCGGAGAAGCGACCGTTGGGCCACTCGCTTCTCAGCCAGTGTCGGGCTTCCACGGCGGGCCGACCCGTGAATCCCCTTGCCTGTACTGCGTTGCCGGAAGCCGGGGGCAAAACTAACCACTGTCACGAGCCGTTACTGGTTAGAAAAGACCCCAGCCTCCAAAGGCGACATGGCCCGGGGCCGGGGCGGCTGGGGTAGGTGGGTCCGCGAAGTGTGACACTTTCCCCTCGACTGTCACACTTCCGCGGGCCGGGTACCCCGGGGAGGGCCAACCGGCAGATGAGGGAAGACGGCCATCGCCCGAGCCACCACACAGAACCAGCCCGCAGTCTCTCCCC
>NZ_JBLTJC010000420.1:0-8408 GCF_048158785.1 Streptomyces colwelliae
TACCCAGCGCCACCACCCACGCGATTCGGGACGTGCTCCAGCTCGCGGTCTGGGCCCTCTAGGTCCGCAAGACAGGCCTCAGGTTGAGTGCTACGGTCGGGATTAAGTTGAGGGCATCCTCAAGTTCGCCGCATCCGTGCATCCGTGCATCCGCGTACCCGTGTATCCGCGTATCCGTCCGCCGTCGAAGGGCACCGTCATGTCCGCAGCACCCACTCCGCCCGGGCCCACCTCGTCAGAACCCGGGGTCGCCGTCGTCATCGGGGTCGGCCCCGGCCTCGGCATGTCCATCGCCCACCGCTTCGGCCGCGAGGGGTACGCGGTGGCGCTGGTGTCCCGCAGCGACACCCGGCACGCCGACTACGTCGCGTCACTCGCGGCGGCGGGGATCGAAGCCGGTGCCTACGTCGCCGACGTGCGCGACAGCGAGCAGCTCGGGTCGGTGCTCGACACCGTCGCCGAGCGGTACGGGCACATCGATGTCGTCTACTACGGGCCGGGCGCCCTCGACCTCGACGCGCGCCCCAAGTCGATCACCGAGGCCGACTCCGCCGACGTCCGGGAGGCGATGAGCTGGATGTATCCGGCCGTCGACGTGGTGAACAGGGTGCTGCCCGGCATGGTCGAGCGCGGCGGCGGCGCGCTGGTCTTCGCGGGCGGACTCAGTGCCGTGGTGCCGATGCCCACGCTCGGCGCGCTCGCCGTCTCGTCGGCCGCCCTGCGCAACTACGCCCTGACCCTCAACGCCGCGCTCGCCGACCGGAAGATCTACGTCGGCAACCTGGTCATCGGCGGACTCATCGAGCGGGGCGACATCCACGGGTACGTGACGGCGCACCCGGAGCGGTTCGGGAACCTGGCCGACAGGACGCTCGACCCGGACGAAATCGCCGACGCCGCCTGGGAGTTGGCGGCGCGGCGAGATCGGGCGGAGGAGACGTTCAGCGTGCTCGGCTGAGGATTTCCAACCGGGTCACGCCGGATCGCGCAGGGTCGAGCCGGGTCATGCAGGGTCGTGTCGGGTTACGCCGGGTCAGGCCTTGTCCCCGCCGAAGCGCTCCTTGTACGTCTCCAGGTCCTCGTCCGTGAGCTTCGCGAAGAGGACCGGGGGGACGGTGAAGGGGGTGCCCGCGGGGACCGTGGACAGGGACTTCGCCTCTTCCTGCGAGACCCAGGTCGCCGTGTCGGCCGGGAGCGCGAACGCCGCGCGCATCGCCGCCGACGAGGACGGGATGAAGGGTTCCGAGACCACCGCGTAGAGGTGGATCAGGTTCATCGCGGTGCGGAGGGTGAGGGCCGCGGCCTCCGGGTCGGTCTTGATCTCCAGCCAGGGGGCCTTCTCCTCCAGGTAGGAGTTGCCGGCCGACCACAGGGCGCGGAGCGCCGCCGCGGCCTTGCGGAACTGGAGGGACTCCATCTGGGTCTCGTACTCGGCGAGCAGGCCCGCGATCTCCTCGCCGAGCTTCGTCTCCGGCTCGCCCGCGTCCGTGCCCGCCGGGACCTCGTCGCCGAAGCGCTTCTTCGAGAAGGACAGGACGCGGTTGACGAAGTTGCCGAGGGTGTCGGCCAGGTCCTTGTTCACCGTGGCGGTGAAGTGCTCCCAGGTGAAGGACGAGTCGTCCGACTCGGGGGCGTTGGCGATCAGGAAGTAGCGCCAGTAGTCCGCCGGGAGGATGGCCAGGGCCTGGTCGGTGAAGACGCCGCGCTTCTGGGACGTGGAGAACTTGCCGCCGTAGTACGTCAGCCAGTTGAAAGCCTTGACGTAGTCGACCTTCTTCCACGGCTCGCGTACGCCGAGCTGCGTGGCCGGGAACATCACCGTGTGGAACGGGACGTTGTCCTTCGCCATGAACTCCGTGTAGCGGACCGGGTTCTCGCCCTGGTCGGACTCGTACCACCAGGACTTCCAGTTCCTGTTCTCCGGGTCCTCGTCCGACCATTCCTTCGTCGCGCCGATGTACTCGATCGGGGCGTCGAACCAGACGTAGAAGACCTTGCCCTCCGCGGCCAGCTCCGGCCAGGTGTCGGCGGGGACCGGGATGCCCCAGTCCAGGTCGCGGGTGATCGCGCGGTCGTGCAGGCCCTCGGTGAGCCACTTGCGGGCGATGGAGGACGCCAGCTGCGGCCACTCCTCCTCGTGGGCGGCGACCCACTCCTCGACCTCGTGCTGGAGCTTCGACTGGAGGAGGAAGAGGTGCTTGGTCTCGCGGACCTCCAGGTCCGTGGAACCGGAGATCGCCGAGCGCGGGTTGATCAGGTCGGTCGGGTCCAGGACGCGGGTGCAGTTCTCGCACTGGTCGCCGCGGGCCTTGTCGTAGCCGCAGTGCGGGCAGGTGCCCTCCACGTAGCGGTCCGGGAGGAAGCGGCCGTCGGCGGGGCTGTAGACCTGGCGGATCGCGCGCTCTTCGATGAAGCCGTTCTCGTTCAGGCGGCGGGCGAAGTGCTGCGTGATCTCCCTGTTCTGGGGGGACGAGCTGCGGCCGAAGTAGTCGAAGGCCAGCGCGAAGCCGTCGTAGACCGCCTTCTGCGCGTCGTGCGCCTGCGCGCAGAACTCCGCTACGGGGATGCCCTGCTCCTTGGCGGCCAGTTCCGCCGGGGTGCCGTGTTCGTCCGTCGCGCAGATGTACAGGACCTCGTGGCCGCGCTGGCGGAGGTAGCGGGAGTACACGTCCGCCGGGAGCATGGACCCCACCATGTTGCCCAGGTGCTTGATCCCGTTGATGTACGGAAGGGCGCTGGTGATGAGGTGTCGAGCCATCGGGGGCTGCTCCCAGTTCGGTCTTCGGTCAGGCTGCTGGTCGTACTTGCGAACCTTGAAATCGTAGCCGACATGGGTGTGCCGCCCGCCTCCCGTTTTACGGGGTGGGAAGCGGGCGGCACGTTGTCCTACGGCTGTGCGGTTACGGGCGCCAGTCGATCAGGACGCCGTCGTAGAGCTCCGCGTCCGTGAGCTCCAGGGGGGTCGGGCCCGCGTGGAAGAAGGCCGTGTTGTCGGTCTTCAGCTTGCGGAGGTAGTCGAAGGCCTTGTTCTCGTGGTCGCCGAACGCGACGAACGAGAAGAACACGGAGGCGTGGGACTTCGCGGCGTCCGTGAGGGCCTGGGTGGCCGGGGTCTTCGCGTCCGGGGCGCCGTCCGTCTGGAAGACGACGAGGGCGGGGGCGCCGGGGGTGGCGTTCTTGTCGTAGTGCGCCAGTACGGCTTCTACGGCGGCGTGGTAGCTGGTGCGGCCCATGCGGCCGAGGCCGGCGTGGGCCTCGTCGATCGCGTTCTCGGGGGAGGTGGGGGTGAGGTCTGTGGTGCCGTCGACTTCGGTGGAGAAGAAGACGACGTGGACGGTGGCCTCGGGGTCCAGGTTGGCCGCGAGGGCGACGGTCTGGTCGGCGAGGGCTTGGGCGGAGCCGTCCTTGTAGTACGGGCGCATGCTCGCGGAGCGGTCTAGGACGAGGTAGAGCTTCGCTCGGGTACCGGTGAGGTTGGCCTTGGCGAGAGCGAGCGCGGCGGAGCTGCTGCCCACGGCCTCGGCTACGCCATCGGCCTCGATGCTTTCCCCACCCGCACCGCCCGTGATGCTTTCGTCGTCGGGTGCGGGTGGCCCCTGTGGGGCGTCCTCGCCATCGGCGGCCGCGGCCAAGGGGGCGGGCACCTCTGCGTCCGCCTCCGCGTCCGCGGCGACCGGCTCCGCTGCCGGTTCGGCGACGGGTTCCGCCACCGGTTCCGCTGCGGGTTCGGGGGTGATGGCCTCGGCCGCCACCGGCTCGGACACATCTGCGGGCGCCTCGTCGAGCACCGGCTCAGCCGCCTCGGCAGTCACCGGCTCCACCTCGGGCTCGGCCTCCGCGACCGGCTCCGCTTCAGCCTCCGCCTCCGGCGTCACCTCAGCCGCAGGCTCTGCCTCCGCCTTCGCCTCGACAACCGGCTCAGCAACAACCTCAGTCGCCGGCTCAACCACGACCTCGGTCACCGGCTCAGCGGTCACCTCGATCACCGGCTCCGCGACCGCCTCAGCAGTCGGCTCGGTGACTACTTCGATCACCGGTTCCGCAACCGCCTCGGTCTCAGCCGTCGGCTCCGCGACCGCCTCGGTCACAGCCTCCGGCTCAACATCAGCCTCAGTCACCGGCTCCGCGACCGCCCCGGTCACAGCCTCCGGCTCCCGCGCAGCCGAACCCCCGCTACCCTCCGCCCCTTCCTCCGACGTCGCCGGCTTCGGGACCGTCACGTTGTCGAAGGCCAGCGCGACGAGGTCGTGCTCGTCGTCGTCCTCCAGCGTGGAGGACGGGCGGGGCTCCGGGACCTGGGGTGTTGCCGCAGGGGACGGGGTGGGTGTCGAGGTGAGGTCGGGTTCTGTGGAGGGGGACGGGACCTTGGCGTCCGGTTCTCCTGTCACCGTTGTCACCGTGGTCGGCTGCTCTTGCGAAGGAGTGCGTTCCGCACTCTCTGTCTCGGCGGCACGCTCCTTGCGTGACCTGCCGAACGCATTCCGCAGGAGAGTGAGAATGCCCATGTGCGCAACCCTTCGCGTGAGTTGAAGCCGTCAATCCCTGGCCAGGACGGACACGTAAGGTTAGCGGCCTCGGATGGCGATCTTAGGCATGGGCGAGGCGCGTGAGACGCGTCTCGTCAACACCCCCTGTTTCAGCCACCACTTCGCTCACCCGTTCACCTGCCCGTTCGTGGCGGACGCCACGATGTGATCTCAGTGCGGTGACGCGATCGCCCGCGCCGCCGCCACCTCCTGCCGCAGCGGCTCCAGCACACTGTCCGCCGGGCCCGTCAGGTCCGTACGGACCTCCACCAGCACCTCCGACTCGCGTACGCCCTCCGACAACTCGCGCAGTTGGCGAGCCACTTGGGTCACCTCGGCCGGTGACGGCGGTGGCGCTCCGTGTTTCACCCGTACCCTCGCCGCCGTCGTCGCGTCGACGATCCGTTCCACGGCCACGACGAGCGGGAGCCAGCCGGCGGCCAGGCGGCCGGTGGGCGGGGGTTCGGTGAGGGCGCGCTGGAACTCCGTACGGATGACGGACAGGTCGCGGTAGAGGCGGCGGCGCATACGGGCACGGGCCGCCGGGTCCACCTCCGCACCGGCACCAGGGCCAGGACCAGGACCGGCACCAACACCAACACCAACACCAACACCAACACCAACACCAACACCAACACCAGGACTCTCCGACGTGCCGAACGCCGACTCCACATACCTCGCCGTGTCCGTCACCGCCTCCGCCAAGCGGTCCCCCACCCGTGTGTGCCAGCTCTCCGGCCAGAGGAGATATCCGGCCACCAGCGCGATCCCGCAGCCGATCAGCGAGTCCACCAGGCGGGGGAGCAGCAACGCCGTGCCCTGGTGGTTCAGGACGTCGGAGAGGAGCAGGATCACCGGCGTGATCGCCATCGTCTGGTAGCCGTAGCCGCGGGGGGTCAGGGCCGGGATCAGCGGGGCCAGGAGGAGCAGGACCAGTACGTCCCACCAACCCCGCGGTACCACCGACAGCACCGCCGCCGCGATCACCAGTCCCGCCACCGTGCCGAGCGCGCGCAGCAGCGCCCGGGAGAAGACCGAGCCGAAGTCGGGCTTCAGGACGAACGTGATGGTCAGGGCGACCCAGTACGAGCGCGGGACGGGGACGGACGACACCAACACCTGCGCCAGGCCGATGCAGACCGCCAGGCGTAGGCCGTAGCGCCAGGAGCCGGAGGACAACAGCACATTGCGCGCCGCTCTCGCGGTGCGGATGCGGAGGGCGGCCGGGCGGCCCAGGCGGTCGTCGATGCCCCTCGGGTCCACGTCCGGGGCTGTGACCACCTCCGCCGCGTGGCGCAGGGCGTGGTCGACCGCGCGGGTCGTCTCGCCGGTGGGGGTGGGGAGGTCGAGGCCTATCGGGCCCGTGTAGCCGGTCTCCACGGCGTGGGCGAGGTGGCGGACCGTCTCGCGGATCTGGGGTGGGAGCGGCCGGCCGGACTGGTGGACCGCGGGGGCCGCCTCGACCACCGGGGTGATGGCGTTCAACTGGGCCAGGAGACGGGTCAGTTCGGGGCTGCGGCCGTGGTGGCGGGCTCTGCGGGCCAGGACCAGGTCGTACGACTGGTTCAGGGATTGCGTGACTGCCTGGCGGGCCGCGTCGTAGGCCGCCGTCGGGTCGTCGCCGCAGGTGGAGAGGAGGTCGGCGACGGTGCGGTAGGTGTTCGCGACCGCCGATCGCTCCGGGACTCCGGAGCGCAACGGCCAGGCCAGCAAGGCCAGGAGGAGGACCAGGAGGCCGCCGCCGGACATCAGGGCGGGGGCCAGCCACCACGCGCCGGGGAGCGGAAGTCCCGCGCCGATCACCGAGTTGAGGAGCAGAAGCAGGCCCGATACGGAGGCCACCGCGCCGATCGTCGAGATCATCCCGGAGACGAGCGCGACGCCGGTGAGCGCGGCGACGGCGTACCAGCCGTGGCCGTACACCGCGGAGCCGAGCGTGACGCCGATCGCGCCGAAGAGCTGGGGGATCGCGATGTTGAGGATCCGTATGCGGTAGGCGTCGGCGGTGTCGCCGATGACGCCGGAGAGGGCGCCCATGGAGGCGAGGGCGCCGTAGGCCGGTTGTCCGACGGCCAGGCCGATGGTGAAGGGGAGGGCCATCGCGACGGCGGCGCGGGCGATGGCCGGCCAGTTGAGGGGGGCCTGCTGGGGTTGGAGGTTCCTCACCAGCCAGTCGGGGGGTGTGAGGCCGATGGGGAACTCGCGGGACATGCGCCCATTATGGGCAGCCCCTCTGCCTATTCGTGCTGGTGGAGCGTGATGTCGACCAGCAGGGCGCGGTGGTCGGTGTCGGCCAGGTCGAGGAAGCGGGCGCTGTTCGCGGAGAAGTCCGGGGAGAGGAGGACGTGGTCGATCTGGGTGCCGAAGGTCGGCGCGAATCGCTCCGGCCAGCTGGGTGTGCGGTTCTGGCCGGACATGCGGGCGCCGTCGCGCAGGCCCGTGTCCAGGATGCGGCGGAACGCGGCATGGTCCTGGGAGGAGTTGAAGTCGCCGGCGAGGATCGTGGGGGTGGCCGGGTCGGTGGCGGCGAAGGTCCGGAGCCGGCCCAGTTCCCGGCGCCACAGGGCGACCTGGTTCGGCAACGGGGGCATGGGGTGCGCGAGTTGGAGCCGTACGGAATGGCCGTTCACGTCGGCCACCGCGCCCGGCATGCCCATCGTGCCGGTGACGCCCTTCGTGCCCTTGAGCGGGAAGCGGCTCAGGATGACCGAACCGTGCGAACCGGCCGCCGCCACCGCCCGCCGGTAGGGGAACTCGGTGCCGAAGTCCCTGCGCAGCGTGGCCTGGCAGGTGTACTCGCACTCCTCCACGAACACCACGTCCGGCCGCTCCCGCCGGATCACCGGCACCAGCGAACCGGTCCCCCGCCCGAACTCGACGTTCGACGTCAGCACCCGGAACCGGGCGATCGCGGGACCGCTCGCGTCACCGCTCTTCCCGTACGGCTCGATGAACCACGCCAGCAGGCCCAGCACGGCGACGCCCCACACCAGTCCGAGCCGCCAGCGGGTGAGGAGGGAGAGGAGCAGTCCGAAGCCGGTCGGGACGAGCAACCAGGGCAGGAACGCGAGGAGTTGGGGGACCGGGGTGATGCCGTCCGTGTCGGCCGTACGGCAGCCGACGACCACGCTCACGACCGCGAACAGCAGCCCGGCACACCATCTCGTGAAGCGGCGCGCGCGATGGTGTTCGGGCACGAAGTCGGCGGCGGTCCACTCGGAGGTCGCGGTGCCCAAGTGATGACCTTCCCGTCTTGGGAGCAGGTGTCCGAATCATCCCACGTGTTCCGGGATCATCCACGTGTTCCAGGGTTATCCGACGTGTGCCAGGAACTCCCCCAGCATCTCGTTGAACTCCTTCGGGCGTTCGAGATTCGGCAGATGGGCCGCGCCCTCGATCACCCGGAGCGTGGAGTCGGGGAGCGCCGCGTGCATCGCCTCCGCGTCGGAGACGGGGGTGTAGGTGTCGTCGGCGCCCACGACCACCAGGGCCGGGACCGTGACCCGGGTCAACAGGTCGCGGTAGTCGGGGCGTTGGGCGCGGGCGCGCAGGGCGGCCGCGGCGGACCCGGGTTCGGTGGCCGTCATCATGCCGTGGACGTGCGCCTTGACCTGGGGGTCCGCGGACGGCGCCACCATCCGCTCCAGGACCTCGTCGGCGTAACCGCGCATGCCCTCCCGCAGGAGCCGGTCGGCTGTCGTGTCGCGGGTGCGGGCCGCCTCCGGGGTGTCCGCCGACGGGAAGGTGTCGGCGAGGACCCCGAACTCACCGAGGTACTACCGGAGTTCGCCGACGGGTACGCCGCCCAGTACTACGTCGGCCACGGCGCCGAGTTCGGTGAGGAGGTGCAGGGATTCACCGTCGACGGCTCGGAAGGCGTCG